>NZ_CP030287.1:6100612-6289189 GCF_003287935.1 Streptomyces sp. ICC1 | reverse complement strand
GCCCAGGTCATCGCGCTGGTCAACTCCGAGCGCGCGGCGGCCGGCTGCGGCCCCCTCAAGGACGACCCGCAGCTGCGCGCGGCCGCGCAGGGCCACTCCGACGACATGGCCCGGCGGAACTTCTTCTCGCACTCCAACCCGGACGGGGCCGACCCGGGCAAGCGGACGACCGCCGCCGGATACCGCTGGTCCACCTACGGGGAGAACATAGCCAAGGGCCAGCAGACCCCGGCGCAGGTCATGGACTCCTGGATGAAGAGCCAGGGGCACCGCGAGAACATCCTCAACTGCTCCTTCAAGGACATCGGCGTGGGCATCCACCAGGGCCCCGGCGGACCGTGGTGGACGCAGAACTTCGGAGCCCGGATGTAGCACCTGGGCCGAGGCTCCCCCGCCCGTCCGCACACCACGTACGCGATCTCCCCAACCTGGTTCAAAATCGGGGCAAGATAGGTGCTGGAAGCGAACGGGCAGATCACGGGGGAGGTGATGCGCGTGGCCAGGCAGAAGCTCCGTCCGCACCAGCGCGAGGCCGTCGACGCCGCAGTGCGGGCGCTCGACCTGCCGGCCGGGCGCCGGGTGCCGCACACGGGGCTGCGGACCCAGGTCATCATGGCGACGGGCTCCGGCAAGTCGCTGGTGGCCGTGCACACGGCCGAGGAACTGCGGGCCGGCCGGGTCCTCGTACTGGTGCCCTCCCTCGACCTGCTCGTACAGACCGCGGCGGCCTGGCGCGAGGGCGGCCGGACCGGGCGCGCCCTGGCCGTGTGCTCGCTGCGCGGCGAGGACGCGGGGGTGCCGACCACCACGGATCCGGCCGAACTCGCCGACTGGGCGGGCCCGTCCTTCGACCGGGTGACGGTGTTCGCCACGTACGCCTCCCTGGGCCTCGGCACCGTGGAGCGCGCGCACCGGGAGGGGCTGCCGGGCTGGGACCTGATCGTCGTCGACGAGGCGCACCGGACGTCCGGGCGGATCGGCAAGCCGTGGGCGGTGGTGCACGACAACACCCGGATCCCGGCCGTGCGCCGGCTGTACATGACGGCCACGCCCCGGGTCTGGCAGGACGGCGAGGAGGCGGACGAGGACAAGGCGCGCGGCCGCGGCGATCTCGTGGCCTCGATGGAGGACGACGCCGACGGCCCCTTCGGCGCGCGCTGCCACACCCTGACCCTGGCGGAGGCCATCGACCGGGGGATCTGCGCGCCGTACCGGGTGGTCTGCGTGGACGTCAGCGATCCGGATTTCCAGGCGGCGGTCCTGCTCGGCCCGGACGGGCGCTCCGACGCGGTGCGCGGGGTACGGCTCGCCGCGCTGCAGACGGCGCTGGTCAAGGCGGCCGTGGAGCAGGGCTTCCGGCGCACGCTCGTCTTCCACCACCTGACCAAGGAGGCCGAGGCGTTCGCGGCGGGGCTCCCGGCGGTGGCCGCGCGGCTGCGCGCCACGAGCTGGGACCCGCGGCCGGTGTACCCCCGTACCGTCTGGGCGGACTGGCTGTGCGGGCAGCACACGGCGGCGCACCGGCGGCGGGTGCTGGGCGCCTTCGCGGACGACCGGGTCGCGGACAAGGCGTTCCTCGGCAGTGTCCGGGTGCTGGGCGAGGGCGTGGACACCAAGGAGTGCGACTCGGTCTACTGGGCGGACGTACGGGGCTCGATGCCCGATCTGGTCCAGGCCGTCGGCCGGGCGCTGCGCATCCGGCCCGGGGAGGGCAAGATCGCCTCCCTGGTGGTGCCGGTGCTGCTGGGGCCGGGCGAGTCCCCCGAGACGATGCTGACCTCACGGGCGTACGGGGACCTCGCGCGGCTGCTGGAGGCGCTGCGGGCGCACGACACCCGGCTCGTCGAGTCCCTGGCGCAGCCGCAGGCGCCGAGCCGGCCCGGGGCGCGGGGAGCCGCGGGCCAGACGCTCGGCTCCGGGCTGCGCAGCGGCGCGGAGTCCCTGCTGAGCTTCTCCACCCCGCGCGACCCGGCGCTGCTGGCGGCCTTCATCCGGCTGCGGGTGCTGCACCCGGAGCACGAACACTGGCGCCGGGGGGTGGAGGCGGCCCGGATCTACGCCGGCCGGGCCGGGGACCTGAAGGTGCCGTTCGTGTTCAAGGTCCCCGCGGGGGCGGAGGCCGGGGAGGGCGGCGAGCCGTGGCCGCCCGGGCTCGCCCGGTTCCCGCTCGGCCAGTGGATCGCGGACGTGCGGCGCACGTACCGGCGCGGGGCGCTGGGCAGGGAGCGGACGGCGCAGCTCGACGCGCTGGGCATGGTGTGGAGCCACTTCGACGTGGCCTTCGAGGAGGGGCTCGCGGCGGCGGGCGGCTGGGCGGCCGAACACGGGCACCTGCTGCCCCCGGTGGACGCCGTCTGGCACGGCGCCCCGGTCGGGGTGTGGGTCAAGAACCAGCGTGCGGCGGCACGCCGGGAGGGGCCGGGCACCCTGCCCGAGGAGCGCCGGGAGGCCTTGGAGGCCATCGACGCGTCCTGGTGCCCGGCCTGGCCGATCTCCTGGCAGCGGGCCTTCCACCTGACCCGGGTCCACCTGGACGCGGGCGGCCGGCTCCCGTCGGGTCCCGGGGAGGCCGTCGTCCAGGGCGAGGACCTCGGGGTGTGGCTGCGCGGGCAGCGCCACGCGTGGGAACGCCTCGCGTGGACCCAGCGCTGGCTGCTGGAGCACACGCTCGGGGTGGTCCCGGCCGAGGGTGCGGACCGGCCGAGGAAGCGCGTCGGCCATGGAGCCGCGTGGGCGGCCCACCTGGAGGCGGCCCGGCAGTTCCACGCGCGCGAGCGGCACCTGCGGGTGCCGCGCACGCACGTGGAGCGGGTCGGTGGCCGGGAGCTGCGGCTCGGCTCGTGGATCGCCAACCAGCGCTCCCGCGCCGCGTCCCTCGGCGAGGAGCGGGCGGCCGCCCTCACGGAGCTGGGGATGCGCTGGCCGGGCTCCGCCTGACCGGGCGGGCCGCCGCGCCCGCCGGTGCGCGTGCGCCGGCCCCGGCCGCGGCCGCGCGCGGGGCCGGGGCCGGGGCCGGCACCCGGGTCAGTGGTGGAAGCCGGACCGGGGCGCGGTGGCCGGCACGGGCGGCGGCGTCGCGGTCAGGTGCTCCACGGCGCGGCGCAGGTCCGAGACGAGCAGCGCGATCTGGTCGCGCGTCACCCCGTGGCGGATCAGGACCCGTTGGATGACCGTGTCGCCCCGGTCGGCCGGCAGCGGGTACGAGGGCACCTGCCAGCCGCGCATGCGCAGCCGGTCGGAGAGGTCGTACAGGGTGAAGCCGGCGCCGGCCGGGTCGGTGAGCCGGTAGGAGACGGCGGGCAGCGCGCCCCGGCCGTCGTAGAGCAGGGTGAAGGGGCCGACCTGCTCGATCTCGCGGGCCAGGTACTGGGCGGTGTCGGCGCAGGCCTGCTGGACCCGGCGGTAGCCGCCCCGGCCCAGGCGCAGGAAGAGGTAGTACTGGGCGATGATCTCGCCGCCGGGGCGGGAGAAGTTGAGGGCGAAGGTGGGCATGTCCCCGCCGAGGTAGTCCACGGAGAAGACGAGGTCGGCCGGGAGCAGGTCGGCGGTGCGCCAGACGATCCAGCCGACGCCGAGCGGGGCGAGGCCGTACTTGTGCCCGGAGGTGTTGACGGAGGCCACGCGCGGCAGCCGGAAGTCCCAGACCACGTCGGGGTGGAGGAAGGGCGCGACGAAGCCCCCGCTGGCGGCGTCGACGTGGATGGGCACGTCCCAGCCGTGCTCGGCCTGGATCCGGTCCAGCTCGGCGGCGATCTCGGCGACGGGCTCGTAGACGCAGGTGTAGGTGACGCCGAGGATGGCGACGACGCCGATGGTGTTCTCGTCCACGTAGGCGGCGAGCTGTTCGGGGCGCAGTCCGGTGGCGCCCTCCTCCAGGGGGACCTGGCGGAGCTCGACGTCGAAGTAGCGGGCGAACTTGTCCCAGCAGATCTGGACGGGTCCGCACACCAGGTTGGGCCGGTCCGTGGGGAGTCCGGCGGCCCGCCGGCGCTCGCGCCAGCGCCACTTCAGGGCGAGGCCGCCGAGCATGGCGGCCTCGCTGGAGCCGGTGGTGGAGCAGCCGGTCCCGGTGGCTTCGGGCGGGGCGTTCCACAGGTCGGCCAGGATGTTGACGCAGCGGGCCTCGATCTCGGCGGTCTGCGGGTACTCGTCCTTGTCGATCATGTTCTTGTCGAGGCACTCGTTCATCAGCCGGTGGACCCCGTCGTCCGACCAGGTGGTGCAGAAGGTGGCGAGGTTCTGGGCGGCGTTGCCGTCGAGGAGCAGCTCGTTGTGGAGGAGCTCGTAGACCACCTCGCTGGGCGAGTGGTCGTCGGGCATCCGGTACTTGGGGAGGATCTCGCCGCTGAGGGCGGAAGCGAACACGTCCGTCTCGGCGTCGAGGGAGCGTACGTCCTTCGTCTCATGGAGGGCCATATCGGGACTCTAATGGACAGACCGTCATTGACCGCCATGAACTCAGGTAGGGGATCCGAGCGGTTCCCGCTGCGGCTTCCGGCCGACTCGACGGTGTGACCCCTCCCATACCCTCCCGATGCGACCGAAAGATTTCCTGTCGGTTAAGGTTTTTCACATAGGTCTTCCCGTCCGGACCACTGGAGCCGGTTCGGACGGGAAGATCATCCAACTAGTTCATACGGCAACTTATCCGCGCATGTCCGGATAGTGATCCCGTGTTCCGCGCGCCCTGATACCTCTCGGGCCATGAACAAGATCACTCGCCGTCAGGCCTTAGGCACAACTGCCGGCGCGCTCACCGTCCTCGGCCTCGCCGGCGCCACCGCGCACGCGGCCGTCACCGGCTCCCGCTCCGCCGCACCCGCCACCCCCACGGGCAAGGTCGACGAGGTCTACCAGGGCCGCCGCATCCGGATAACCCCCGCCTCCGGCGGGGGCGGCCACCACGGCGGCCACCACTCCCCCGGCCTGCCGACCGTCCTCATAGACGGCCGCGAACTGCACGTGATGCGGAACGCCGACGGCACCTGGATCAGCGTGGTCAACCACTACGAGACGTTCTCCGACGTCCTGCCGCTCGCCCGCGCCGCCGTGCGCGAACTCCAGGGCGCCGCCCTCGTCCCGATGGGCGGCATGTGATGACGATCCGCAAGAACCAGGCCTCGCTCACCACCGAGGAGAAGAGGGCCTTCACCAACGCGCTCCTCGAACTCAAGCGCACCGGCCGCTACGACCGCTTCGTCACCACCCACAACGGCTTCATCATGGCCGACACCGACTCGGGCGACCGGGTCGGCCACCGCTCCCCCTCCTTCCTGCCCTGGCACCGCCGGTTTCTGCTGGAGTTCGAGGCGGCTCTGCAGGCAGTGGATCCGGGCGTGGCCCTGCCCTACTGGGACTGGACGGCGGACCGGACCGCCCGCTCCTCGCTCTGGGCCGCCGACTTCCTCGGCGGCACCGGGCGGGCCCGCGACGGACAGGTGCTCGACGGGCCCTTCGCCTACGCGACGGGCAAGTGGGAGATAGCCGTCCGCGTGGACGGGCGCTCCTACCTGCGGCGCGCGCTCGGCACGGGCGTCGCCCAGCTGCCCACCAAGGCCGAGGTGGACGCCGTCCTCGCGATGCCGGTGTACGACGCGGCGCCCTGGAACAGCTCCTCGGGCGGGTTCCGCAACAACCTGGAGGGGTGGCGCGGGGCCAACCTGCACAACCGGGTGCACGTGTGGGTCGGCGGCCAGATGGGCACCGGGGTCTCCCCCAACGACCCGGTGTTCTGGATGCACCACGCCTTCGTCGACAAGCTGTGGGCCGACTGGCAGGCACTGCACCCGCAGTCGCCGTACCTGCCCGCCGCCGGCACCCCGAACGTCGTGGACCTGAACGACACCATGCGGCCGTGGAACGACGTGACGCCGGCGGACATGCTGGACCACCGCAAGTTCTACACCTTCGACACCGAGCCGGCCCCGGTCCCGGCCGGAGCCGCCAGCCAGCGGTAGTGCAGTTCGGGGCGGCCGACCTGGCCGTACCGGGGGGCGCGGGCCGCACGGCCCGTGTCCACCAGGTGCTCCAGGTACCTGCGGGCGGTGATCCGGGAGATCCCGGCCGCCTCGGCCGCCCCGGCCGCGGTCAGTCCCTCCGGGGCGGCCCGCAGCAGCGCGGCGACCCGGTCCAGGGTCGGCGCGCCGATCCCCTTGGGGAGCTCGGCCGGGCCGGGTGCGCGCAGGGCCGCCATGGCCCGGTCCACGTCGTCCTGGCCGGCCGCCTCGCCCGCCGCCGTCGCGCGGAACTCGGCGTAGCGCAGCAGCCGTTCGCGCAGGGTCGGGAAGGCGAAGGGCTTCAGCACGTACTGCACGACCCCGAGCGAGACGCTCTCGCGCACGACCCCCAGGTCCCGCGCCGAGGTCACCACGATCACGTCGGCCGGGTGGCCGGCGGCCCGCAGACCGCGTGCGAAGCGCAACCCGTGACCGTCGGGCAGGGTGAGGTCGAGCAGCAGCAGGTCGATCCTGGTCCGCTCCAGGACCCGGGTCGCCCCGGCGAGCGAGTGGACGGCCGCGACCGCGGTGAAGCCGGGCACCCGCCCGACGTACAGCGCGTGCGCGTCGGCGGCGACCGGATCGTCCTCCACCACGAGGACCCGCACCTCGGGCGCGCTCACCGGCCCGCCTCCCCGCGCGCCGGGAGCCGTACGGTGAACCGCGCGCCCCCGTCCGGCAGCCGGTCGGCGTCCGCGCTGCCCCCGTGGCGGTGCGCCACCTGCCGCACCAGCGCCAGGCCCAGGCCCCGCCCCTCCCCCTTCCCGGACCAGCCGCGGCGGAACACGTCCGCGCCCTCGGGGAGTCCGGGGCCGTTGTCGGCGACGCGCAGCAGCAGGCCCCGCCCGCCGGGACCGTCGGGACCGTCCGGACGGACGGTGACGGCCACGCGGGCGCCGGGGACTCCGGTGAGGGCGTCCACGGCGTTGTCGACGAGGTTGCCGAGGAGGGTGACGAGGTCCCGGGCGGGCGGGCCGCCGGGCCCGGCGGCGATGGCGGCGCTGTCCGGGGTGACGACCAGCTCGATGCCGCGCTCGTGCGCCTGGGCGGCCTTGCTGAGCAGCAGGGCCACGAGCACCGGTTCGCCGACCGCGGTGACCACCTCGTCGGTCAGGGCCTGGGCGAGGCGCAGTTCGGCGGTGGCGAAGTCCACCGCCTCGCCGGTGCGGCCGAGTTCGATGAGGGAGACCACGGTGTGCAGCCGGTTGGCCGCCTCGTGGGCCTGTGCGCGCAGCGCCTGGGTGAAGCCGCGTTCGTGGTCCAGCTCTCCGGTCAGCGCCAGGAGTTCGGTGTGGTCGCGCAGGGTCACCACGGTGCCGCGGCGGCCGCCTCCGGCGACGGGCGCACTGTTGAGCACGAGCACCCGGTCGGCGGTCAGGTGCACCTCGTCCACCCGGGGCCGGTCGGCGAGCAGCGCCCCGGTGAGCGGGGCGGGCAGGCCGAGGTCGGCGACGCCGGTGCCCTTGATCTCCCCGCGCAGGCCCAGGAGTTCGCGGCCGGCGTCGTTGACGAGGGTGATCCTGCGCTGCCCGTCGAGCATCAGGAGGCCTTCGCGGACCCCGTGCAGGGCGGCCTGGTGGTAGTCGTACATCCGGCTCAGCTCGCCGGCGTTCATCCCGTGGGTGTGGCGGCGCAGCCGGGCGTTGACCACGTACGTGCCCGCCCCGCCGAGGGCCAGTGCCCCGCCGGCGACCCAGGCGAGGGCGGAGAGCTGCGCGGCGAGCCGGGCGCTGACCGCGCGGACGGTGATGCCCGCGGCGACCATGCCGATGACCCGGCCGTCGTCGTCCGTGACCGGGGTGACCACGCGGATGGAGGGGCCGAGGGTGCCGGTGTAGGTCTCGCCGAAGGTCTCGCCGCGCAGTGCGGGGGCGGTGTTGCCGAGGAAGGGCTCGCCGATGCGCCGCGGGTCGGGGTGGGTCCAGCGCCTGCCGTCCGGAGCCATGATCGTCACGAAGTCCACGCCCGCGTCGACCCGGACCCGCTCCGCGTAGGGCTGCAGGACCCCGGAGGGCCCGCCGGGATCCCCGCTCCCCCGCACGGCTCCCCGGACCGCCTCCCGTACGGAAGGCGAGTCCGCGACCGCCCGGGCCACCGCTCCGGCCTGGCGCCGGGCGGCTTCCTCGGCCTGGCCGCGGGCGGTCGCGTACGCGAAGACGGCGCAACCGGCGACGACCACGGCGACCAGCACCACCTGCATGGCGAAGAGCTGGCCGGCGAGGCTGCGCGGTGGCCGGGGGAAGCGGAACATGGCGCTCAGTGTGCACCCGGGCGTGAACTCAATGAACGCAAGGGTGACCGGGGTCACAGGGCGGGCGATGGTCTCCCGGGACGCCTCCACCACCTGGAGGCGACGTGCACCACCAGGAGGCAGCGTGTCCGCGAGGCGCGACAAGACGCACTATCTGTACATCGCGGTGATCGCCGCGGTGCTGCTCGGCATCGCCGTCGGCTTCGCCGCGCCCGGCACGGCCGTGGAGCTCAAGCCGCTGGGCACCGGGTTCGTCAACCTCATCAAGATGATGATCTCGCCGGTGATCTTCTGCACGATCGTGCTGGGCATCGGTTCGGTGCGCAAGGCCGCCAAGGTCGGCGCCGTGGGCGGACTGGCGCTCGGCTACTTCATGGTGATGTCCACGGTGGCGCTGGCCATCGGACTGCTGGTGGGCAACCTGCTGGAGCCGGGCAGCGGACTGCACCTGACCGAGGCGGCCCGGCACGCGGGCGAGGCGCAGGCCAAGGCGGGCGGCGCGGAGAGCACCCCCGAGTTCCTGCTGGGGATCATCCCGACGACGCTGGTGTCGGCCTTCACCGGGGGCGAGGTGCTGCAGACCCTGCTGGTGGCGCTGTTGTGCGGGTTCGCGCTCCAGGCGATGGGCGCGGCGGGCGAACCGGTGCTGCGCGGGATCGGGCACGTGCAGAAGCTGGTGTTCCGGGTGCTCGCGATGATCATGTGGGTGGCGCCGGTGGGCGCGTTCGGTGCGATCGCGGCGGTGGTCGGCGCGACCGGCATGGACGCGCTGAAGTCGCTGGCGGTCATCATGATCGGCTTCTACACGACGTGCCTGATCTTCGTGTTCGTGGTGCTCGGCACGCTGCTCAGGGTGTGTACGGGGATCAGCGTGTTCGCCCTGCTGCGCTACCTGGGCCGGGAGTTCCTGCTGATCCTCTCCACCTCCTCCTCCGAGTCGGCGCTGCCCCGGCTGATCGCGAAGATGGAGCACGTGGGGGTGTCGCGCCCGGTGGTCGGCATCACCGTGCCGACGGGCTACTCCTTCAACCTGGACGGGACCGCGATCTACCTGACGATGTCCTCGCTCTTCGTCGCAGAAGCGATGGGCAAACCCCTCGCGCTCGGCGAGCAGGTCTCCCTGCTGCTGTTCATGATCGTGGCCTCGAAGGGCGCGGCCGGGGTGACGGGCGCGGGACTGGCCACCCTCGCGGGTGGACTCCAGTCCCACCGGCCGGAACTCGTCGACGGCGTCGGCCTGATCGTGGGCATCGACCGGTTCATGAGCGAGGCGCGGGCGCTCACGAACTTCGCGGGCAACGCGATCGCGACCGTCCTGATCGGGACCTGGACGAAGGAGTTCGACCGGGCCCGGGCCACCGAAGTCCTCGCGGGCCGCCTGCCGTTCGACGAGACCACGCTCACCGACGACGGCCACGGCGAGAGCCCCGCGGTCCCCGCCCAGCCGGAGGCCGCCAAGGACGGCGTACCCGCCTAGTGCTGTGACCGGAGGGACCGGCCGGCCAGGGTTCGCCCCCACGGTGCCCAGCCCGGCCGGTCCCGACACCTCGATACAGCGTCGATTTCCAGCCAAGCGACAAGGAAGTGTCCTGCGGTAAAAGGTACTTCCATATCGGGGCAGGCGTCTGACATCTTGCGTCCACCACTCGTTTCGTACGGCCCGGTAGGTGCCACCCGCACCGCAGGGCCGTCTTCGGAGGACGCATTGATACCCCACATATCCAGCCGACCTCGACGTACCCTCGTGCTGGCCGCCGCTCTCGGCGCGCTGGCCTTCGGAGCCCCTGCCGCGCTCGCCGGCACCGCGCCCGTCTCCCCGGTCGGCACCCCTGCCGCCTCCGCACCCGCCAAGGCCCAGGCCGCGGCGCCGACTTCCCAGAGTGCGACCTGGGCTGCCGGCACCCGCGCCTACCTGGTGATCACCGCCGCCGGTGACAGCTCGGCGGTCCGTTCCGCCGTCACGGCGAACGGCGGCACGGTCTTCTCGTACTTCGACTCCATCGGCGTGATCGTCGCCCACTCGACCTCCTCGACCTTCGCGACCACCATGCGCGGGGTCAGCGGTGTCCAGAAGGTCGGCGCGACGCGCACCTCGGACGTCCCGGCCGACGCCTACAACCCGGCGCTGCCCGCCAACCCGGCGCAGTCCTCGACCGCCGCGGGAGAGCCCGTACGCGTCGACATGAGCCAGATCAAGGCCGACCAGGCCTGGGCCGTGAACCCCGGCTCCGCCACCGTCAAGGTCGGCATCCTGGACACCGGCGTGGACGACCAGCACCAGGACCTGGCACCGAACTTCAACGCGGCCGACTCCGCCTCCTGCGCCTACGGCAAGGCGGACACCCGGGTCGGCGCCTGGCGTGACGTGGGCAGCCACGGAACGCACGTCGCGGGCACCGTCGCCGCCGCCAAGAACGGCAAGGGCGTCGTCGGCGTGGCCCCGGGCGTGAAGATCTCCTCGGTCCGCGTGGCCGAGCCCAGCACCTCGATGTTCTTCGCCGAGAACACCATCTGCGCCTTCGTCTGGTCCGGCGACCACGGCTTCAAGGTGACCAACAACAGCTATTACACGGACCCGTGGCAGTTCAACTGCCCGGACAACATCGACCAGGCCGCCATCATCGAGGGCGTCAAGCGCGCCCAGGAGTACGCGGAGAGCAAGGGCTCGCTCCAGGTCGCCGCGGCGGGCAACGAGGACTACGACCTCGCCCACAAGACCACCGACTCCGCGAGCCCCAACGACTCCACCCCGACCAACCGCACCATCACCAACGCCTGCCTCGACATCCCGACCGAGCTCCCGGGCGTGGTCACGGTCGCGGCCAACGGCACCGGTGTCACCAAGGCCTCGTTCTCCAACTTCGGCCAGGGCGTCATCGACGTCGCGGCGCCGGGCAGCAACGTCTACTCCACCGTGCCGGGCGGCACGTACAGCTCCATGAGCGGTACGTCGATGGCCTCCCCGCACGTCGCGGGCGTCGCGGCGCTCATCGCCAGCGCCAACCCGGGCATCACCCCGGCGCAGATCCGCGACAAGCTGGCCACCCAGGCCAACGACGTCGCCTGCCCGTCGGACGGCCGCTGCACCGGTACGACGGCCAACAACGGGTTCTTCGGCGAGGGTCAGGTCGACGCGCTGAAGGCGGTCGGCGCCACCCCGCCGCCCGGGAAGTACTTCGAGAACCTCACCGATGTCGCGATCCCCGACAACACCACGGTGGAGAGCCCCGTCACCGTCAGCGGAGTGACCGGCAACGCGCCGGCCACCCTCAAGGTGGGCGTGGACATCAAGCACACCTACACCGGTGACATCAAGGTCGACCTCGTGGCCCCGGACGGCACGGTCTACACCCTGAGCAACCGGGCCGGCGGCAGCACGGACAACATCATCAAGAGCTTCACCGTCAACGCCTCCTCCGAGGTCGCGAACGGCGTCTGGAAGCTCCGCGTGAACGACAACGCCAGCCAGGACACGGGCAAGATCGACGCCTGGAACCTGACCTTCTAGTCCGAGTCGGTCCTCGCACTCAGCGGTGCGGGACATCGGCCAGCCAGTCGAAGACGACGTCGCAGTGCTGTTGCGGGGCCATCGGGGAGCAGTGCAACTGCGCCCCGGTGGCCTCCGTCAGTTTCACGTACTCGCGCGGCGAGCGGAGCAGGTCGTACATCTGCCGGGGCTGGCCGGGGTAGAACTGCTCGAAGTCGTAGTCCAGGACGAGCGTCGGGGCCTTGTTCTTCGGGACGACGGCGGTGACGTCGAGGCTCATGAACCAGACCGGCAGCCGGGTCTTCCCGTACGGGGCTGCGCGCGGACGGCGGCCGGGGAGCAGAGCCGGGTGAATGTGTCCCAGGCGCGGCGGCCCTCGAGGTAGACCTCCTCCTCGTCTCCGGGGCGGTCGGTGCCCAGGACGTAGAACAGGGCCTGCCCGGAGTACTGCGCCGCGCGCAGCGAGCGGAACCTGCGGGTCTGCGAGGGGGTCCCGCCGCCGTGCCGGCCGGCGGCCGGGGGCGCGGAGCCCGGCGAAGTTGAAGCCCGGGTCGGCGAAGAGCTTCATCGAGCCCGGAGCGGGATCGGGGGCGGCGGCGCGGGCCTCGACGCGCGCCTCGGCGCGGGCGTCCCGCGGGCCGGGCCGCGGGGTACGGGCGGGCGTTTCGGCTTGAGCTTGGGTTATTGCACGGAACGTAGGAGCGCGTCCGGGCGAGCCTCCGTCCGCCACACCCTCCGGTGCTCCGAACGGCCGCACCGCTACCTGGTCCGCAGTACGCAGTCCCCGCACAGGCCGCCGCCGGGCACCTTGTAGTACAGGCAGCAGCTGCGGCGTACGAAGGCCACCCCGAGGCCCGGTTCGTGGAGGTAGGTGCCGGTTCCGGCGAGCGGCCCCCCGGCGCCGAGCAGTACGGCCGCGAGGGACGCCGCCGCCTCCCCGGGCACCCGGTCGGTGAGCACCCGGACGGCGCCGACCAGCCCGGAGGCGGCGTTGCCGCGCAGCACCCGCGGCGAGACGCCGAACCGCTCGCGCAGCGCCGCGTCCAGTACTCCGAGGTTCCCGAGCACGCTCTGCGCCAGGGCCGGCGCCGGGTCCTCCTCCGGCAGCCCGGCCGGCTCGGGGAGCCACAGCTCCAGCGATCCCGCACCGGGCAGCCGCCACCACACGCGGTCCGGTCCGAGGTCGGGCACCCGTCCGGCCAGGACGGCGCAGCCGAGCGCGAGCGACCAGAGCCTCGAGGCGATCCCGAACTGCGCGGTGGAGGCGGCCACCCGGCCCGGCCCGCTGCCGATCCGCCGCCCCACCTCGCCCACGTAGGCCCCGAGCCGCTCCCCGTACAGCTCGCCGAGCGGCCGGAAGCCGGGCCCGGGCGGCTCCTTCCCGTACGCCACGGTGAAGAACGGTCCGACGGAGCGCAACTGCCGCAGTACGTCCTCCACCTCAGGCCCCGCATCCGTCGTCGGGCAGGGCCGCGGGGGCCGTCACGAAGCAGTCCATGGCCCGATGATCTCAGGCGCCGCGATCCGGTGGACCTTTCCGGTCACAGCACTAGGCCTGGGTGAAGGCCGCGACCTCGAAGTCGGACATGTCGAGTCCGCCCTGCTTGGTGTCGTCGTTGGCGAAGACGAAGGACTCGATCGGGACGTCCCGCTCGGCACTGAGCTGGGCGACCAGTTCCTGCAGGACCACCGTTTCCAGGACCACGCGGACCGCGTCCGCGACCTCGGGCAGCCGGACGACCGACAGGCTGTCCGCCGGCTCCACCTCGGCGGCCGTGATCAGCAGCGTGAGGTGGCCGGCGCCGGCCAGCGAGCGGGCCAGCTCGATCTCGCGGCCGTCGCCGTAGACGAGGTGCAGGGTGTTGCCCGCCGACTCCATCTCGCCGTGCAGGTAGTTGCGGGTCGCCGAGGCGGCCGCGGTCATCCGCACCACCTCGCGCAGCAGCAGCGCGCCCTCCTCGGCGGAGGCCCGGGAGGCGCCGGCGGCCACGCCGTCGGAGGCGATGCAGCGGGCGCCGCGCTCGCGCAGACCCGCCACGATCTCGGTGGCCTGCCGGTGGATCGCGGTGGTCTGCTCCGCGATGTCGCCCCACGGGTCACCCGCGCGGCCGGCGATGGCGCCGGCGATCAGGTCGAGGGCCACGACGGTCCCGGTGTAGCCGGTGGTCGAGGCGTACGAGTCGGGCTCGTTGCCGAGGTCCACGGTGAGGTCGGCGAGGTCGCCGAGCGGCGACGGGACGACGTTGAGCAGCGCGGTCCTGGTGATGCCGGGGGCGGCGCACTCGAAGGCGGCGATGGTCTCGGAGCTGCGGCCGCCCTGGGAGACGGCGATCAGGCAGTCGGTGTCGAAGCCGGCGGTGCCGGTCTCGATCTCGCTGGACAGCACGCGCTGGGTGACGATCCCGGCCTCGCGCAGCTGCTGTACGGGGACGGCGGGGGCGGCGTACGAGGCGCCGATGCCGGTGAAGAGGGGGCGTTCGGCGGCGCGCAGCCCGGCGAGCTCCGGGGAGGCGAGCTGGGTGCGGACGCGGTCGGCGATCCGGGCGAGGGCTGCGCCCTGGCCGGCCTGGCCCTCGAGGAAGGTGATGCGGGATCCGGACATGGTGGGGGGTCCTTACGAAGTCTGCTGGGCCGTGAGAACCCGCAACACCGGGCGCCGCAAGGGCACCGAGGTGGCCCAGGTCTACGTGGGCCCGTCCCCGGACCTGAAACTGGACCAGCCGGTGCGGGCGCTGGCCGGCTACCGGCGGCTCACCCTCGCGCCCGGCGAGGCGCGCCGGGTCTCCCTGGACATCGACGCGCGCACGCTGTCGTCCTGGGACCCGGGGCGCCACGCGTGGGTGGTGGGATCGGGCCGCCGCGAGGTGTTCGCGGGCCGTTCCTCGCGCGAACTGCCGCTGCGGGCAAAGGCTGTGGTGGCGACCGGATAGGCTGCCCGTTCGGCCTGTCACAGGGGGCGGGCCGGGCGGAGACTCTGGAGGACGTACCGGTGCACATCCAGGAATGGCTGGAGACGATTCCGGCGGTCAGCATCTACCTCCTCGTGGGGATCGTCATCGGCCTGGAAAGCCTCGGAATCCCGCTGCCCGGGGAGATCGTCCTGGTCAGCTCGGCGCTGCTGGCCTCGCAGCAGGGGCACATCGACCCCGTGGTGCTCGGCGTCTGCGCGACCGCGGGGGCGATCATCGGCGACTCGATCGGCTACGCGATCGGGCGCAGGGGCGGCAAGCCGCTGCTGGAGCGGCTGGGGCGGCGCTTCCCCAAGCACTTCGGGCCCGACCAGGTGGCCCTCGCGGAACGCTCCTTCGACAAGTGGGGCATGTGGGCCGTCTTCTTCGGGCGGTTCGTGGCGCTGCTGCGCATCTTCGCGGGCCCGCTGGCCGGCGTACTGCACATGCCCTACTGGCGGTTCCTCGTCGCGAACGTCCTCGGCGGGATCCTGTGGGCGGGCGGCACGACGGCGGTCATCTACTCGATCGGGATCGTCGCCGAGCCGTGGCTGAAGGGCTTCTCCTGGGTGGCGCTCGCCCTGGCGCTGCTCTTCGGGATCGGAGTGACGGTGGTCGTGCGCGGGCGGATGAAGAAGGCGGCCGAGGCGGCGCGCGCCGAGGCCGCTGCCGAGGCCGCTTCGGACTCGGCTCCCGTGGCCGGGGCCGTGCTCGCCGACTGAGTGCGCCGAGCGCGCTCGGCCGGTTCGGCCGGCTCAGCCGGCCAGTGGGTTCCCCGCCCTCCCGTGGGCGGGCGGGGGAGGCGCCTCACGCGTCCGGGGCCACCGAAGCGCGGTGCTGCTTGGCCAGTTCGGTGTACATCTGGGCGTTGACCTTGATGCCCTCGCGCTCCTCCTCGGTCAGCTCGCGCCGCACCTTCGCCGGGACGCCGGCGACCAGCGAGCCGGGCGGGACCACCATGCCCTGCGGGACCAGCGCCTGGGCCGCGACCAGCGAGCCGGCGCCGATCACCGCGCCGTTCAGGACGGTGGCGCCCATGCCGATCAGGCAGTCGTCCCCGACCGTGCAGCCGTGCACGACGGCGTTGTGGCCGATGGAGACGCGCTCGCCGATGGAGACCGGGAAGCCGGGGTCCACGTGCACGGTGCAGTTGTCCTGCACGTTGCTGTCGGCGCCGAGGACGATCGGACCGCAATCGGCGCGGAGCACCGCCGAGTACCAGATGCTCGCGCCCGCGCCCAGGGTGACGTCGCCGACGACGACGGAGGTGGGGGCGGTGAACGCCGTCGGGTCGATCTCGGGGTTCTTCCCGCCGACACCCGCCACGAGTGCCTGGGCCGCCTGCTGCGTCATGTGTTCTCTTCCTCTGTCGGTACGTCGTGTCGCGCTACGGGCGCCGTAGGGCACGCGGTCCGCGCTCCCGGAGATGGGGTGAAGATCACGGCGCGGTCCGGGCACCGGGCGCGCTACGGTGACCGGGTGGCGAAGAACCAGAACACGTTCTCATCCCTGACGGCCCTGCGCCGGCGGCTCGCCGGCCGCGCCGCCCACGCGGGCTGGCGCTGGATGCAGCGGGCCGGCGCCGTGACCGCGCAGACCCCGGGAGGGCTGCGCTTCGGGGCGATCGGGCAGGGCACCAGGCTCGCCTTCCCCCAGGGCACGGTCTTCGGTGAGCCCTGGATCAGGCTCGGGGACCACTGCATCATCGGGGAACAGGTCACGCTCACCGCCGGGATGATGCCGGACCTCGACCTCGGCGCGGAGCCGATGCTCGTCCTCGGCAACGGCGTGGTCATCGGACGGGACAGCCATGTCATCGCCGACACCCGGATCACGATCGGCGATGACACCTTCTGCGGTCCCGGGGTGTACATCACCTCCACCAACCACAGCTACGACGATCCGCACGAGCCCGTCGGCAAGCAGTGGCCGCGCAGCGCGCCGGTGGAGATCGGCCCGGGCTGCTGGCTGGGTACGGGATCGGTGGTCCTGCCCGGGGCGCGGCTGGGCCGCAACGTCGTGGTGGCCGCGGGTGCCGTCGTACGGGGCGAGGTCCCGGACCACGCCGTGGTGGCGGGGGCGCCGGCGCGGATCGTACGCCGCTGGGAGCCCGAGACGGGCTGGCAGCCGCCCCTGCGCACCCCGGCGCCGGTGCCGATCCCCGACGGGGTGACGCCCGAGCAGCTGTGCGCGCTGGCGGAGCTGGCGGAGGCAGAAGCGGAGTGAGCGTCGTGCTCGCGGTGGAGGGGACCCCGGCCGCCGCCGGACTCGTCCTGCGGCCGTGGGGCGCCGCGGACGCCGGGGCGCTGGTCGAGGTGTTCCGGGATCCGGCGCTGCGGCACTGGCTGACGCGGCACGTCGACGGCGTCGAGGACGCGCGGAGCTGGCTCGAGGAGCAACGGCTCGGGTGGGAGAGCGGGAACCGGCTGAGCTTCGCCGTGTACGAACCTCCGCGCGAAGGGGCGGACGAGGGCCCGCCGGTCGCCAACGTGGTGCTGAAGCGGACGGGCGCCGGGTCAGGGTCAGGGTCAGGGACCGGGTCCGTGTCCGGGGCCGTGTCCGGGACCGGGTCGGGCTTGCTGGAAGCCGGCTATTGGACGGCGGCGCGCGCCCGGGGCCGCGGGGTCGCCTCCCGGGCCCTGGGGGCCGTCACGGCCTGGGCGTTCGAGGTCTTCGCGGCCGAGGGCCTGGCGCGGATCGAGCTGATCCACCAGGTGGACAACGAGGCGTCCTGCCGGGTCGCGGAGAAGGCCGGCTTCTCCTTCGAGCGGATCCTTCCCGCGATGCCCCCGTACCCCCTGGACGGCCACCTGCACGTCCGGCACGCGCCGGACGGGAGCCGTACGCGGTACTAGCCCGCCGCCAGCAGGACCGTGCCCGCCAGGGCCAGGCCGGCGCCCGCCGCCTGGACGGTGCGCAGGCGTTCCTTGAGGACGGCGAAGGCGGCCAGCGCGGTGATCACCGGGTAGAGCGAGGAGAGCACGGCGGCCACCGTGACCGGGCCGTGCTGGGCGGCGATGGAGTACGTGCCGTTGGCCGCGACGTCGGCGAGTCCGACGAAGGCGAGCGCCGGGAGCAGCCCCCACAGGAGCCGCAGGCCGCCCGTCCCCGCGGGGAGGGCCGGGATGCCGCGCCGGGTCCGGACCCACAGGGCGGTGCCGCCGACGGCGACGTTGGTGACGCGCTGGACGAAGAGCGCGAGGAACAGGCCGGGGATCGTGGAGGAGGCGGGCGCGATCAGGGCCATCACCGCGCCGAAGCCGAAGGCCGCGACGAGGGTGAGGACGACCGCCTGCCGCTGTACGGGAGCGTCGCGCAGCTCCGGGCCGCCGGCCAGGACGATGCCCGCCACGGCCACCGCGATGCCGGCGAACCGGCCGGTGCCGGGCCGCTCGCCCATCAGCAGCCCGGCCGTCACCGGCACGACGACGCCGAGCGAGCCGAGCGGGGAGACCACGCCCATCGGGCCCAGTGCCAGCGCCTTGTAGAAGCTGAGCATCGCGACGGGCCCCACCAGGCTCGCCCCGACCGCGAACCAGAGCTGCGGTCCCGCCAGGCGCCGGTGCCCAGCACCACGGCGCCGAGCACGGCGACGGCGAGGACCTGGGAGGCGACCACCACGGTGAGGGCCGGTATCCGGCGGGTCAGCAGCCCGCCGCCGAAGTCGGCGAGGCCTCGCGGCCCGTGCGGGGGTGAGCCGCGGCATGATCATCCAGATCGAGCAGGCCCGTACGAACCCCAGCGTCGGCACGACGGTCAAGCTCGCCGACGCCCTCGGCGTGAGCATCACCACGCTGCTCGACCATGAGCGGGGCCCCCGGGTGAAGGTGGTGCTGCCGGGGCAAGGGGTGCGGATGTGGTCCACCGAGGGCGGCAGCGGCGCGCACATGCTGCTCGGCGACGACCGGCGCGGGCCGGTGGAGATGTGGACCTACCGCCTGGAGCCCGGCGAGGGGACCGCCTCGGACCCGCACCCCCCGGGCACCTTCGAGATGCTGCACGTCACGCTCGGGGAGCTGACGCTGGTGGTCGCCGACGAGAAGTACTCCGTACCGGCCGGCGGGGCCGTCTCCTTCGAGGCGGACGCCCCGCACGCCTACCGCAACGAGGGCCCCGGCCCGGTGGAGATGACGATGGCCGTCTCCATCCCCCCGGTGGCCGCCCGCGGCTGACCCCGGCGCCGGCCGGGCAGCCCCCGGCTCCGGCCTCAGAGCGCGGGGATCTCGATCGCCGGGCAGCGGTCCATGACCATGTCCAGGCCGGCCGCGCGGGCGCGCTCGCCGGCGGCCTCGTCGATCACGTTCAGCTGGAACCAGACCGCCTCCGCCCCCTTCGCGACGGCCTCGTCGGCGACGGAGCCCGCCAGCGAGCTGTTCACGAAGACGTCCACCACGTCCACCTTGAAGGGGATCGCCTCCAGCGAGGGGTACCCCTGCTCGCCGTGGACCGTCTCGGCCTTGGGGTGCACGGGGACCACGCGCTTGCCGTACCGCTGGAGCACCTGGGCCACGCGGTAGGCGGCCCGGTCCTCGTTGTCGGACAGGCCCACCACGGCCCAGGTGTCGCCGAGCTCGGTGAGGACCTTGCGGATGGTTGCCGGATCGCCGTACACGTGTGCCGCCTCCTGCTGTTTCGCCTGCCTGCTGACCACTGCCAGGTCAATCAACAGAAAGGACGCATGTCCGATTCCCCGTAGGGTGGACGGGTGAAGGCAGACCAGTACGTGACGGTGGCCCGCGAGGGCGTGCACGAGTCGGAGATCAACCGCTCGAGGTTCCTGTGCTCGCTCGCGCCCGCGGCGACCGAGCGGGAGGCGCAGCAGTTCGTCGCCCGCGTCCGCAAGGAGCACCCCGCCGCCTCGCACAACTGCTTCGCCTACGTCATCGGCGCCGACGCCTCCGTCCAGAAGGCCAGCGACGACGGCGAGCCGGGCGGCACCGCCGGCGTGCCGATGCTGCAGATGCTGACCCGCCGGGACATCCGCTACGCCGTCGCCGTCGTCACCCGCTACTACGGCGGGGTGAAGCTCGGGGCCGGCGGGCTCATCCGCGCCTACGGGGGAGTCGTCGGGGAAGCCCTCGACGAGCTCGGCACCGTCACCCGCCACCGCTACCGGCTGGCCACCGTCACCGTCGACCACCAGCGGGCCGGCAAGACCCAGAACGACCTGCGCTCCACCGGCCGCACCGTGCTGGACGTGCGCTACGGGGCCGCCGTGGAGATCGAGATCGCCCTGCCCGAGGCCGATCTGCCCGCCTTCGGGGCCTGGCTCGCCGACAGCACCGCGGGCAGCGCCACCCTCACCCCCGGCGGGGAGACCTACGCGCCCTGAGCGCCGGGGGCGGCCCGTGGGACGCCGGGGAAGCGTTAGCGTAGAGGGGTTCAGGCAGCGGGGTTCAGGCAGCGGGGCCCAGGGTTCATCCAGCAGGGGGAGACGGTATGCGCGGCGGGGCCGGCGAGTGAAGTTCCTGCACACCTTTTTGGCGCATTCCTTAGCATGAATGCTCCTTCGAGCACAAACATGCAGGTCAAGCGTCTGAGCCTCGCCTCTCGGCGGGGC
Organism: Streptomyces sp. ICC1; assembly: GCF_003287935.1. Taxonomy (GTDB): domain Bacteria; phylum Actinomycetota; class Actinomycetes; order Streptomycetales; family Streptomycetaceae; genus Streptomyces; species Streptomyces tritrimontium. The sequence continues at coordinate 6,268,947 of NZ_CP030287.1, read as the reverse complement.
CCTCCCGCATCCCCGTGCTGACCTGGTGCTGACCTCTCATCACCCGTCATCACTCCTGGGAACCTCAACCGTGCTGGGTCGGTGCTGACTTAGGAAAGCCCAGCCTCGATGCCTTTGGGGGTGTGTCGGCAAGCGGAGCGACCAAGATCGGACCGGCGAACTGGCGAGATCGGTCTGAGCGGTGACAGGTATGGACGGTAGGCGTAAGTGAGCCACCGCGGACCGATGCGGTCCGATCCCTGCGGGAGTGGAATGCATGGGTGGCATGATTCCGCCCGGCTTCAGGCCGCACATCTTCCGGACTGGAAAATGTGTAGTCGGTGAACATGCCCGGGGTGCCGAGGAGCCCGTGTGCGATTGAATCTCGGGCGGCGTAAGGGGGAATGCTCGTAGTACGGCCGCGCGCCCTCCCTCGGCCCGCGACGGGTCGGCCTGTGAAAGCGCAAACTAGCCCCACCTGATTCGCGCCATCGGGAGCCAGGATGAGCCGTACCACCCCGCCGCGGGCCCGAGTAGCAGATCAGAGAGGATGCCGTCCGGTGACTTGCTCCCACCGATCCGGGCAGCCTCCAGATCAGCCTTCACCGCCCTCACGCGAGCATCATCGCGATGTTGGCGGAAGTGGAGCCCGCCTGTCGGCGATCTGATTCCACTGCGGCTGTGTCCGCGAGCACCACTTCCAGGGCTTCCTCGGCGGCTTCGATGGCACGAGGCGACGCTTGCGTTTCGGGAGGAGCGGGCGCGCAGCGTGTCTCCCCATGGGTTCAGAGCCAGTCACGCCGCTTGAAGATCACGTACAGGCTGAGGCACACGATGGCCATCAGTGCGACGGCGAAGGGGGTAGCCGAGGACCCAGCCGAGTTCGGGCATGGTCTCGAAGTTCATGCCGTAGATCGTGCCGACCAGGGTGGGTGCAAAGAGGATGGCCGCCCACGAGGAGATCTTCTTGAAGTCGTCACCCTCACACCGCTGACCTGGAGAAATTGCCTATGCGGGCGGTCTGACCTGCAGTGATCGTCCTTGCCGAGTCTTTCGCCCTGCTGCCCGTTTATGCAGCCGATTCTCCCCAGCTGCCCCCCAACGAGGCCTCATTCCCCCCAGATTCCCCCCAGCAGAGGGTACCTGGCGGCGGATTGCCGCTGGCTGGCTGGGACCGTGATCCCGGCGGGAGCCGCCCCTTGTGCACTACGACGGCGGCGGCGAGCGGCCCAACCGACCAGTCGCTCCGCGGGTCAGGAATCCGCCGAGGCGCGAGCCCCTCTGCGTGCCGACAGTCCTCGCATCAGGCGGGCCGCGCCGGCCGCGTAGGCGATGCCGAAGAGGAGTGAGGCCAAGAACGCCAGGTGCCGGGAGAACCCGTCGATGAGCGGGAAGATCTGCCAGTGCGTCAGGTAGATGTACAGGGAGCTGGTCGCGAGGAGGCCGGCCAGTTGGTTCAGGCGCTCCCGGCTGGGGAGGCTGGGCACCCACACCAGGAGCACGAATCCGGCGACGATGATCGCCTCTCGCCCGGGGTCCCCGGGGAAGAAGCCCGGCACGGTGGCCAGGGCCGCGAGGGTGACCAGGAGGCGCTGTCGCACGGTGGCGGCCTTCGCCGCCGCCCAGCCGAGGGCGAACAGCCAGAACACGGTGACGGCGTCGGGGATGTGCTCGCGCTCCGGCAGGCCGACGATGTCGTAGCGGGTGAGGAGTCCCAGGCCGGCGAGGGCCAGGGGCAGGGCGTACGGGAACCGGCGCTCCGCCCGGTCCACCGCGGGCAGGCTCAGGAGGCCGACGGCGGCGATCAGGATGTAGACGAGGGCCTCGATGAACCAGAAGTGCATACCGGTCTTGAGGCCGTCGGGGCCCATGACGCTGTCGAGCAGGAAGAGATTGGCGAGGGTGTAGTCGTCGTTGAGGAGCAGGATCAGGCCGATCCAGGCCATGCTCGGCAGCGCGACGCGGGCGAGGCTGGTCCAGCCCCGGCGTACGCGTACGCGCCGATCGGCAGAAGTGAGGTGGAAACGGGCGAAGTTGTATCCGGCGACCGCGAGCAGGATGTGCGCCCCGCCCTTGATGCCGAACACCTGGATGTGCGAGCCGACGATGCAGAAGATCGCCAGGGCGCGGAGCGCGACGCTCGTCTCCAGGGTCCGCCTGCGGGAGGTGTCCGCGTGCTCGGGCGGCCTGAGGTCCCGGATCGGTGTCGTGTGCCAGCCGGCCGGCAGGTGACCGAGCCGCTCTTCGAGCTGGATCGACATCTCCACGTACGAGAGCGAATCGCCGCCCAGGCTGACGAAGGAGCTGTCGTCCGTCACGTCCGACCGGTCGAGGACCCGTGCATAGAGCAGGTGCAGGGGTTCGGGGGCGCCGTCCGGCATGGCCGCGGGGCCGGTGGTGGTGCCAGTAGTGCCGGTGGTGCTGTCGGGCGCCTGACGGGTCAGTTTGCGCACGGCCCGGTAGTCGGGCTTGCCCGAGGGGAGGCGGGGGAGGGCGGCCAGGACGCGGACGTGCACGGCGCGGGCCGGTAGACCGCAGTCGTGGGCCACGCGCCTGGCTATCCGGCGGGCGTCCCGGTCGTGGCCGCCGACGGCCGCGATGCGCAGTGCCTCGTCGTCGCCGGTGCACAGGGCGCTGACGCCGTGCCGGGCGAGCATCGCCTCGACCTGCCCGGGGTCGATGCGCAGGCCGAGAATCTTCGCGAACCGGCTGCTCCGGCCGACGATCTCGTACAGCCCGTCGGGCGAGCGGCGGGCGATGTCGCCGGTGCGGAGTTCGTGCACGGTCCGGCCCAGCGCGAGGTCGTCGGGGGAACGGGCGTAGCCGAGCATGACGTTGGGGCCCGAGTAGACCAGTTCGCCGATGTTCTCGTCCGCGCCGTCCGCGCCGTCCGCGCCGTCGGGGTGGTCGGCACTGTCGGGTAGCGGCCGAAGGCGGAAGGAGCCGCCGGGGATGGGGATCCCTGCCGCCTCGGGGCGGGATTCCGCGAGGTGCGGCGGCAGGTAGGCCATGCGCGCCGTCGCCTCGGTCTGGCCGTACATCACGAAGAGCTTCCAGCCGGCTGTGCGGCCGAGTGCGGCGTACCGGCGGACCTGGTCGGGTGCCAGGCGCCCGCCCGCCTGGGTGACGTAGCGCAGGTGGGGCAGTTCCATGGAGGCGAAGCCGACCCGGTCGAGCAGGTCGAAGGTGTACGGCACTCCGGCGAGGGCCGTCCCCCGCGCGGCTTCGAAGAGCTCCCAGAAGCAGGTGTCGGCGACCGACAGGTCGGTCAGGATCAGTCCGGCGCCGCGCAGGAGGTGGCTGTGCACTACGGACAGGCCGTAGCAGTAGTGCAGGGGCAGGGTGGTCGCGGCGCGGTCGGTGTCCCGGATGTCCAGGTACTGGGCGATGGCCTCCGCGTTGGTCTGGAGGTTCTCGTGCGACAGCCGGACGAGCTTCGGCGATCCGGTCGAGCCCGAGGTGCTGAGCAGCAGGGCGAGGTCCGGGTGCAGGTCGTGCGCGGAGACCTCGCGCCGCTCGTCGAGCAGCACGCCCCCGCCCCCGGGGCGGGCCACGACGTCCGGGTCGTACGCGTCGATCAGCGACTGGACGGCTTCGGGGTGGTCGCCCGGCACCAGGAGGACGGGGTGCCCGGCCGCGAGGGCGGCCAGGTGGACGACGAGGGCGTCGACGGTGTTGGTACCGACCAGCAGGACCAGGCGGCGTTCCCGGCCGAGGCGGCGGGCCGTCCTGTCCACGCGTACGGCCAACTCGGCATAGCTGACCGCGCCGTCGGCCGTGATGACGGCGGTCCGGTCGCCGTGGGCGGCGAGGCCGAGGGCGAACGGGACGGACGCGGTGCCTGGGAGTAGGTCGGGAAGGACTGTCACGGGCGCATCTTAGGAAAGCCTTACCTCGCCCGATAGTCACAGGAAAGTCACAGAGGACTCATGGAAGGTCCATAGGAAAATAAGCGGTAAGGTCGGCTTCGCCGATGTGTGGGCGCGGTCGAATTGTTGCGTGCGTCACCTTGACCTTTAGGTTAGCTTTACCTTACTTATGGGGCGTTACCCGGTTCTCCGCTGCCCTTCTAGGAAGGCTTCCCATGCGACGCCCCTTGGTCCGACGCCTGACCGCGCTCTTCGCGGCGGCACTCCTTCTCCCCGCCGTCGCAGCCTGCGGCGTAGACGAGGACGACGCGGGCCTCGTCATCTACTCGGGCCGCAACGAGAAGCTGGTCAAGCCGCTCCTCGACGAGCTGGAGAAGGCCGTCGGCACCACGGTCGCCGTCCGCTACGGCGAGAGCGCCGAACTCGCCGCCCAGATCCAGGAAGAGGGCGGCAAGACCAAGGCCGGGCTGTTCTTCTCCCAGGACGCCGGCGCCCTCGGGGCCCTGTCCACCAAGGGCCTGCTGGAGAAGCTTCCGCAGGCCTCCCTCGACAAGGTGGACCCCGGCTTCCGCGGTGGCGCGGGCGACTGGGTGGGCACTTCAGGGCGGGTCCGCGTCCTCGCGTACCACCCCGGACAGGTCTCCAAGGTGCCGGACACCGTCCACGATCTGGTCAAGCCGGAGTGGAAGGGGAAGGTCGGCTACGTCCCGACGAACGCCTCCTTCCAGGCCTTCGTCACCGGCATGCGCGTCCTGGAGGGCGACGACGCCACCCGCACCTGGCTGAAGGGCCTCAAGGCCAACGAGCCGAAGGTGTACGACAACAACCTCAAGGTGCTGGAAGCGGTCGGCAAGGGCGAGGTCTCGCTCGGACTGGTCAACCACTACTACTGGTACGAGCAGGTCGCCGAGAAGGGCGAGGCCAAGGTCAAGGCGAAGATCCACTTCCTCGCCGGTGGTGACGCGGGCGGTCTCGTCAACACCGCCGGTGTCGCCATCGTCAAGGGAAGCGACCAGGCCCCGGTCGCCCAGAAGGCCGTCGACTTCCTGCTCTCGGAGAAGGCGCAGAAGTACTTCGCCGAGGACACCAAGGAGTACCCGCTCGCCTCGGGCGTGACCAGCACGGTCAAGGGCCTTCCGCCGCTGGCCTCCCTGGACGCACCGAAGATCGACCTCGGGAAGCTGGAATCGCTTCAGGAGACCCTGAAGATGCTCCAGGAAGCCGGGATGGTCTGACCCCCATGCCCTCCACGGATCCCGTCACGCCGACGGATCCCGCCACTGCCCACCGCCCGGACGGCGCCACCGCGCCGACCGGGCGGTGGCGTGCCGGCCGCCGGCCACCCTCCATCCTGCTCGTCCCCGCGGCCGTCGCCGCTGTGTTCGCCCTGCTGCCCCTCGGCTACCTCGCCGTCCGCTCCCTGGAGCGCGGCCCGGCCTTCGCCTGGGACGTCGTCTCCGACGAGCGCACCGCCCAACTGCTAGGCCGCAGCCTCGGACTGGCCGTCGTGGTCGTCTCGGCCTGCCTGGTCCTGGGCGTCTCCCTGGCCTGGCTCACCGTACGGACCGACCTGCCCGGCGGCCGGGCCTGGTCGGTGCTGGTGACCCTGCCGCTGGCCGTGCCCAGCTACGTCGCCGCCTTCGCCTGGCTGTCCGCCTTCCCGGAGCTGGCCGGCTTCACCGGGTCGGCCCTCGCGCTGACGCTGGTGAGCTTCCCGTACGTCTACCTGCCCGTCACCGCCGCACTGCGCGGCACCGACCCGGCGCCGGAGGAGGTCGCCCGCTCGCTGGGCCACGGGCCGCTGAAGACCTTCCTGCGGGTCACGCTGCCGCAGCTGCGGCCCGCGGCCGCCGGCGGAGCGGTACTCGTCGCGCTGTACGTGTTCTCCGACTTCGGCGCCGTATCGCTGATGCGGTACGACACCTTCACCCGCGGCATCTACACCTCCTACCGGGCCAGCTTCGACCGCACTCCCGCCGCCGCCCTCAGCATCGTCCTCGTCGTGATGACCATCGCCCTGGTCGCCGCCGAAGCACGGACCCGGGGCCGGGCCGGCCACGCGCGAACGGGCGGCGGCACCGCCCGCCCCGCCGTTCCCGCGGTCCTCGGCCGCTGGCGGGCCCCCGCGCTGGCCTGGTGCGCGGCCGTCACCGGCGTCGCCGTCCTCACCCCGCTGGCGACCCTCGGGTACTGGCTGGCCGTCGGCAACTCCGCGACCTGGGACCCGGCCACGCTCCTCGACACCGCCGCCACCACCCTCGGCGTCGCCGCCGCGGGAGCCGCGCTCACCACCCTGCTCGCCCTGCCGGTCGGAGTGATCGCCGCGCGCTACCGCGGCCGGACCGCCCGGCTGCTGGAGCAGTCGGCCTACGCCGGCCACGCGCTCCCCGGCATCACCGTCGCCCTGTCCCTGGTCTTCTTCGCGGTCCGCTACGCCGAACCGATCTACCAGGAACTCCCGCTGCTGGTCTGCGCGTACGCCGTGCTCTTCCTGCCCGTCGCCGTCGCGGGGACCCGCGCGGCCGTGCTCCAGTCCCCGCCCGTCCTGGAGGACGTGGCCCGCTCGCTGGGCCGCTCCCCGCTGCGCGTGCTGCGCGAGGTGACCGTGCCGCTGGCCGCCCCCGGGGTCGCCGCCGGAGCCGCGCTCACCTTCGTCGTGTGCATGAAGGAACTCCCCGCCACCCTCCTGCTGCGCCCCACGGGAATGGACACCCTGGCCACCCGCCTGTGGACGGAGACCGGCACCGGATCCTTCGCCGCCGCCGCGCCCTACGCCGCCGCGCTGATCCTGCTGGCCGCCATCCCGTCTTATCTCCTCGGAAGGCACCGCACATGACCGACCTGCAGATCGCCGGACTGGCCAAGGCGTACGGCCCCGGTGCGGCGCCGGTCCTCGACGGCCTCGACCTCACGGTCCCCGGCGGCGCGCTGACCGCCGTCCTCGGTCCCTCGGGCTGCGGCAAGACCACGCTGCTGCGCATCATCGCGGGCTTCCTGCGCGCCGACGCGGGCACCGTCACCCTCGACGGACGCGCGCTCAGCGGCCCCGGGGTCCACCTTCCGCCCGAACGCCGCCGCATCGGCATCGTGCCCCAGGAGGGCGCGCTCTTCCCGCACTTGAGCGTGGCCCGCAACGTCGCCTTCGGCCTGACCGGCCTCGACCGGTCCACCCGGCACCGGCGCACGGAAGAGATGCTCGAACTCGTCGGACTGGCCGGCTACGGCGACCGCATGCCGCACGAGCTGTCCGGCGGCCAGCAGCAGCGCATCGCCCTGGCCCGGGCCCTGGCACCGCAGCCCGCCCTGGTCCTCCTCGACGAGCCGTTCAACGCCCTCGATGCCGCCCTGCGCACCGGCGTACGGGCCGACGTGCGCGCAGCCCTGCGCGCCACCGGAGCCACCGCCCTGCTCGTCACCCACGACCAGCAGGAAGCCCTCTCCACGGCCGACCTCGTCGCAGTCGTCCGGGACGGCCGGGTCGCCCAGTGCGCCACACCGCACGAGGTGTACAGCCGTCCCGCGGACCCTTGGGTGGCCGCCTTCGTCGGTGACGCGGTCCTCGTCACCGGCACCGCGGACCAAGACGTGGCGGCCACCGCGCTCGGCCGTATCCCGCTGACGGATCGGCCCCGCGGGGTCCGCGACGGCGTGGTGCTGCTCCGGCCCGAGCAGCTCCGGCTGACCGACCCGGATGGGGCCGAAGCCCGTGGCACGGTGACTGACGTCCGCTTCTACGGCCACGACGCCATGGTCACGGTTGCGGTGGACGGCATTGACCAGCCCATCGACGTCCGAGTCCCCACCCCAGCCGCCGCACGCCCAGGCGAGCGCACAGGGATCGAGGTAGTGGGAAAGGCGACTCTGCACTCCGCCGCCGTGTGATGCGCCCGTATCCGAGGTGTACATCGTGACTGGTATGCGGAGCTACAGCCACGAGTCGCATGACCAGGTCCGGCTACCGCTTGGAGGGTTCCAGGTTGGGGCCAGCGGGGCACCTCGGTGAGGTAGCCGAGAAGGCTTCGGGGCCCCGCCGTAGAGCACGGCTCTGCACAGGTGCCGCCGCGGCTCTGAAACGCCGGACTCAAGCACTGCGCCTGCTGTGCTCCGGACAGTACGTCTGGCATCCCATACTCCGTCCTGGACCGGGAACCCCGGAGGCGCAGTCACGGTCCTGCACACTCACGGCCCGGGTCCTCGTCCAGCGGGCGGCCGGAAACCCGCGAGGCCCGCCACCCGGAGCACCCCTGCGGCACCTGAAGACAGGCTCGGACCAATTCGGAGCCACTCTGCCCGCCACCGGTCGGCGGGCAGGAAGCCGGCCGACAAGGATGGGGGCAGAGAGCATGGCCTCTGCAGGACGATGAGGCGCCCCGACCGCACCAAGGGGAATCCAGCGCGGTCAGACAGCCCGAACACACCGTCTGGAGGCGGGACATGTCGAGGAGGTTGCCGATCAGGTGGTCGAGGCGGTCGGCGCCGTCCTCGATGCCTTCCAGGAGGTCGGCCCGGTCCTCGTCGGACCATTGCACGTCGGTGGAACGCAGCGAGGTGACGGAGACCTTGAGCCCTTTTCAACCTGACGGTGGGGCTGTGGTGTTGGTCGGTGTGGGCTGTACGGAACGACGAAGCTCCTGGTAGACGGGTTCTCGACCAAGATCACCCGTGTCCGCCAGGAGCTTCGCGTGCTTTTTTCGGGCTTCCCGTGATCTTTCCCCCCTCCCGCGGTTACGGTTCGCCGGGACGCACCGCTCAGCCGGTGCGAAAGCCACACGGAACGACAGCCCGGCCGCCTCGGTCCGCCACGGACGACGCCGGGCGACTGGGGGGATGACATGCAGGAAATCCCAAAGGGCGCGAACGTCAGCCTGACCGCCCTCAGCGAGGACGCCGGCGCGGTCGTCGTCAGCCTGAGCTGGACCAGCGCATCGGGGGCCGGGGACGCCGACGTCTCCGTGGTGCTGCTGGACGGGAACGACAAGATCCGCGACGAGAACGACTTCTACTTCTACAACAACCCGGCGGCAGCCGACGGAAGCGTGCAGCTGCTGGGCAAGACGCCGAACGAGAACGGCGACGAGGACCGCATCAGCGTGGACCTGACCGCGGTCCCCGAGGGGATCGCCAGGATCGTGGTGGCGGCCAGCCGGTACGGCGGCGCCCGCTTCGGAGACCTCGACGACCTGCGGATGACGATCACCGACCGCTCGGGCGAGCCCCTGGTCGGCTACTCCATCGAGGACGCGGGCGTGGAGACGGCGTTCATCTTCGGCGAGCTGTACCGGCGGGGTGAGGAGTGGAAGTTCCGCGCGGTCGGCCAGGGCTACGAAACCGGCCTCGCGGGCCTGGCGACGGACTTCGGCATTCCGGTGCTGGAGGAGTCGGAGGGCGCCGAGGAGGCGGAGGCCGAGGGGGCGGAGCAGGCCGCCGAAGGGGAGCCGGCGGGCACGGGGGAACCCGCGGCGCCGGAACGGGCCGCCGACACGGCGGACACCTCGGCCGCGGCCGACGCGCCCGGAGCCGGCGCGGTCCCCGAGCCCGCGCCCGCCCCTGCCTCCTCGACATCCTCGGCCTCCTCCCCCGGCTCCCCGGCGGACCCGGCGGTCGCCGTACCGGCCCAGACCCGTGGCCCCCGTACCACCAGGAAAAAAGTCACCCTGCCCAAGGTGGCCAAGAAGTCCCTCGCCGAGAACGAGTCCTGGAGCCAGGCTCGGCTGTTCCCAGTCCCCTCGCTCAAGAGCGACAAGGAGCGCGAGGTCCGCGCCACTTCGGTGCTGCTGTCGGTCATGGCGCAGGTACCGGAGTTCGGCCGCCGCCTCACCGCCGGGTTCGGCGCGCCCGCCGGCCGCATGCAGACCTTCACGGAGGTCTCGCTCCCCCACGGGGACACTCCGCGGCGCCCGGACGGGGTGATCCGGGTGGAGCGCGCGGGCAAGCTGTGGACGGCGCTCGTGGAGACGAAGACCAACGGCAACCTGCTCAAGGCCGAACAGATCCAGCAGTACATGGACATCGCCGCGCGCCGCGGCTACGAAGCCGTGGTCACCCTCTCCAACGACGTGGCCCTCGAGGGCCGCGCCATGGTCGAGGTGAAGGTCGACGGCCGGCGCAAGCACAAGGTCAGCCTCTGGCACCTGTCCTGGGCCGAAGTGGCGCACCAGGCGCAGATGCTGATCCGCCACGAGGGGGTGGGCAACGCCGCGCACGCCTGGCTCCTGCAGGAACTCCTGGAGTACCTCCAGCACGAGCAGTCGGGCTGCCACGGCTTCCAGAACATGGGTGCCGCCTGGGTGCCCGTCCGCAAGGGCATCGAGGACGAGACCCTCGGCCACGGGGACGCGCGGGCCGTGGAGGTCGTGGAGAGCTGGGAGCGGCTCATCCGCCAGGTATGCCTGCGCCTCGGCGGGGAGCTCGGCCAGAAGGCGCTTCCGGTGCAGCGGGCCCGGCGGGGCAGTGATCCGCAGGCCCGGCGGGTCGCGGCGGCGCAGGCGCTGTGCGAGGGCGGAAAGCTCTCCGCGGAGTTGCGCGTCGACGGGACCAGCAGTGTCATCGCCGTCCACGCCGATCTGAGGACCTCCAAGGTCCGCACGTCCGTCGACGTGCCGGCGCCCGAGGGCGCGTACCCGCTGGCCATGGCGAAGCGGCTGGTGCGGCTGCTGGCCGAGGCGCCGGCGGACCTCCACGTGGAGAGCCTCGTAGAAGCGGGCAGCGGGCCGCGCGGCACGCTCGAGCGGCTGCGCCCGGAGCCGGGCGACCTGCTGCCTGCCGACGGCGCCGCGGTCGTGGGTTTCCGGCTGTCCCTGCTCAAGGGCATGGGCAGCACTCGCGGCAACACGGAGTCCGGGTTCATCCGCAGTGTGGACGAGGCCGTCGACCGCTTCTACCGGGGTGTGGTGGCCCATCTGGGTCCGGTCGAGGGTCGTACGGGCCGCCGCGGCTGAGCGGGGGCGCGTACGCCGTCCGCCCGGCCCCGGGAAGGGGCCGGGCGGGGGTTGGACTGTTGTTGGTTGAGTGAACTCTAGTGCCTATTAATGCCTTTGAGTGGGTGTTACGCTCCGTGTGTGAACCTCAAGGAGTGGGCGATAGCGAACGGTGTGCATCCGCATACCGCGTATCGCTGGTTCCGTGAGGGCACGTTGCCGGTCCCTGCCGAGCGGGTCGGGCCGCGCACGATCCTGGTGAACATCGAGGCAAACTCGTCACCGCCCGTAGCTGTGGGTGGTGTCGGGCTGTACGCCCGTGTCTCCTCGCATGACCAGAAGGCGGATCTGGAACGCCAGGTCGCCCGTCTGGCCGGCTGGGCTGTGAAGCACGGTCAGCAGGTGGCCCGTATCGAGTCTGAGGTCGCTTCGGGTATGAACGGGGCCCGGACGAAGGCCCGGAGGTTGTTGGCCGATCCGAAGGTCACCACGGTGGTGGTCGAGCACAAGGACCGGCTCGGCCGTATGAACGTCGAGCTGATCGAAGCCGCCTTGTCCGCGTCGGGCCGGCGTCTGGTCGTCCTCGATGACGGCGAGGTAGAAGACGACCTGGTGCGCGACATGATCGAGGTGCTGACCTCGTTCTGCGCCCGCCTGTACGGACGACGCTCCGCGAAGAACCGTGCCCGCAAGGCGCTGGAAGCGGCTGCCGCCGATGAGTGAGCCGGAGAAGAAGCAGCTCCGCACCATCGCCCCGCCGTTCGTCGCCCTCGGACCGTGCGGTGTCGCGATACGCGACCGGCTCAAGCACCTCACACCAGAGGACGAGAAGGCGTTGCGCCTGGTCGGCGAACACCTTGGACGCCTCGCGTCCCGTGATCTGGCGGCCCGCTGCGCAGACGGCAACGACCACTCCACCGACACGTGGGCGGCCCGCAAGCAGGGCCTTACCGCTTCCTCGTCATCGCGGTGGGCCGGGTCGATCACGAAGGCCACCCATGATCAGTGGGCGTTGTCGCGCCGCTGCCAGCTCGCGCGCATCCAGGGGCTTGAGGCCGGTGTCCGGGCGCTGATGCACCGGCTGTCCCTCCCGATCGGGGAGAAGGGCACCAAGAAGGCGGCGGGCGGCTACCGCTCGAAGGGCGAGTGGTTCCACAAGACTCGGCGTCTGTATGTACTGGAGCACCGCCTCGATGTCGCCCGTGCCAAGCGTGAAGCCGGGACCGTGCGCGTGGTGCGCGGCGGCCGGCGCCTGCTGAACACCCGGCACAACCTGGCCGTCGCGCAGATCACCGAGGCCCAGTGGCGGGAACGGTGGGAGTCCGAGCGCTGGTTTATCGCAGCTGACGGGGAGTCGGGGAAGCGTTTCGGGAACGAGACGATCCGCGTCACCCCGGACGGTGAGGTCAGCATCAAGCTCCCGGCCCCGCTCAAGGATCTGGCCAACGCCAAGCACGGCCGGTACGTCCTCGCCTCCCGGATCGCGTTCGCGCACCGGGGCCAGAAGTGGACCGACCGCATCGAGGCGAACCGGGCTGTCGCCTACCGCATCCACCTGGACGTGACCCGTGGGCGCTGGTACTTGACCGCATCGTGGCAGCGCCCCATCGTGCGGAGCGTCCCGCTGGAGACCGCACGGGCAAACGGCATGGTCGGCGTGGACACGAACGCCGACCACTTCGCTGCCTACCAGCTCGACCGGCACGGCAACCCGGTCGGCGACCCCAAGCGGTTCTTCTACGACCTGTCCGGCACCGCTGATCATCGTGACGCGCAGATCCGCCACGCCGTCACCCAAGTCCTGCACTGGGCCAAGGCATGCGGCGTGGCCGCTATCGCGATCGAAGACCTGGACTTCACCGCCGAGAAGACCCGAGAGAAGCACGGACGCAAGAAGCGGTTCCGGCAGCTCATCTCCGGGATCCCCACCGGCAAACTCAAAGCCCGGCTGATCTCGATGGCAGCCGAGATGGACATGTCCATCGTGGCCGTGGACCCCGCCTACACCTCCATGTGGGGCGACCAGCACTGGCGCAAGCCGCTGACCACGCCGCGCCGAAAGATGTCCCGTCACGATGCCGCTGGCATCGCGATCGGGCGACGCGCCCTCGGGCACCCGATCCGGCGACGGACGGCACCGCCCCACGACGACCAGAGCGATCGTCGTGGGCATCGGACCGTCCAGGCCGGACCAGGTGACCAGGGGCGCGAGGAAGCCCGCCCACCCGTCACGGAACGTGCACACGATGCGCGAACCCGGACGGGGACACAGCGAACGCGGGAGACCAGCGCACCCAAAACCGTTCGGGATGCGCGCAGCGACCAGGAATGGGTCCAAGACTCACTCCTGCTCACTGAGTAGGAACGGTGGGTCAGAGGTCCGTTACTCGGAGGCCCGCGTGGGCCTTGTAGCGGCGGTTCGTGGAGATGAGGTTGGCCACCAGGGATTCGACCTGGTGGGCGTTGCGCAGGCGGCCGGCGAAGACGCCGCGCATGCCCGGGATGCGGGCGGCCAGGGCCTGGACCACGTCCGTGTCCGCGCGGGCTTCGCCGAGGACCATCACGTCGGTGTCGATCTCCTCGATCGACTCGTCCTGGAGCAGGACGGCCGAGAGGTGGTGGAAGGCGGCCGTGACGCGGGAGTCCGGGAGGAGGGCGGCGGCCTGCTGGGCCGCGCTGCCCTCTTCGACCTGGAGGGCGTAGGCGCCCTGCTTGTCGAAGCCGAGCGGGTTGACGCAGTCGACCACGAGCTTGCCCGCGAGGTCCTCGCGCAGCGATTCCAGGGTCTTGGCGTGGCCCTCCCACGGCACCGCGATGATCACGATGTCGCTGCGGCGGGCGCACTCGGCGTTGTCCGCGCCCTCCACCCCGAGGCCCAGTTCCTCGGCCGCGGTCCGCGCGCGGTCGGCGGCGCGGGAGCCGATGATCACCTTCTGGCCGGCCCGGGCGAGCCGGTAGGCGAGGCCCCGACCCTGGTCGCCGGTGCCGCCGAGGACGCCGACGACGAGGCCGGAGACGTCGGGGAGGTCCCAGGGGTCCTTGGCGGGGGCCTTCGCGGGGGCCGGAGCCGAGGGCTGCTGCGTACTGTCTGTGGAGGTCATGGGGCCGAGGGTAACTCCGAGATCGTCAGAGTCGAATGCGCGGACCGCGTGAGATCGACGGCATCGGAGGCCCGGAGCGCGGGTGCTTGCGGGGTGCTTGTGGGGTGGATGGGGGGAACGGCTCCCGTATGTCCCTTCCATGCGGCAGGATGCCGGTATGGACGCCGTGAGAGTCGCGCTGCTGCGCGAGGTGCTCGCCGGTACCGAGTGGCCCGGTGCCGCACGCCGGTTCGCCGGGACGCTGCGGCGCTCCGTGGTGCCGGCCGGCGGGAACCTGCTGCTGGTCGGGACCGAGGGGTACGAGCCCTGGCACCTGGCCGCGCACCTGGTCGACGAGGCCGCCTGGTCGGGACTGCCGGAGCTGGCGCCCACGCTCGTACGCCACCACGTGCTGCCGGGCGACGCCCCCCACCTGTCGGTCGGCCTGAGCCGGCTGGAGGCGGCCCGGCGCGGTCACACCCTGCTGGTGGTGGCTCCGGAGCGGCCCGACGCGGGGCTGCTGGAGCGCGTCCACGACGCCCGGCGCGCGGGGGCGACCGTACTGTCCCTGGACGGCGGGGACCCGGACCTGGGGACGCTCGCGCACGACGTGCTGTCCGTGCCGGCCGGTGCCGCCCAGGGGGCACCTCCCAGCGGTAGCTGGGGGATGGACCTGGACACGGTGCAGCACCTGGTCAGCGCGGCGGCCGGGGAGAACAGCCTGCCGGTGCAGCGCGGGCCGCGGCGCTTCCGGGACCGGCTGGCGCGGCTGGCCGACCAGCTGACCGCACCGCCGCCCAGCCGCTGGTAGCCCCCGGGGCCGAAGGATCGTACGGGCCGCGGGGGCTTCAGGGAGTGGCTTCGCCTTCCTCTTCCTCGCGCGTCTTGTCGTTCCACTTCGGGTCGTTCTGCCATTCGAGGTTGCGCTCCTGCGCCGTCTCCATGGCGTGGGTCGCCTCCTCCGGCGTCGCGTAAGGGCCGAAGCGGTCCTTCGCCGGGCACTCGGGGCCTTCCTCGACCTTCTTGTGGACCAGGCAGTAGTACCACTCGCCCGCTTTACCCACCTGGCGCTTCTTGAACAGGGCCATCGTCAGGCTCCTCTCTCTGTCGCCATGCTGCCCCATACCCGGTCGATACACTCGCTCGTATGTCTGGCCAGTCGCTGCTCGTACCAGGCGAGCTCACTCCCGTCCGTTCCGTTCCCGGAAACATCCGCCGGCCCGAGTACGTGGGCAAGCCCGCGCCCACTCCGTACACCGGACCGGAGGTGCAGACGGCCGAGACGATCGAGGCCATGCGCATCGCCGGCCGGATCGCCGCCCAGGCGATGGAAGAAGCCGCCAAGCTGATCGCGCCGGGGGTGACCACCGACGAGCTGGACCGGGTCGCCCACGAGTACATGTGCGACCACGGCGCCTATCCCTCGACGCTGGGCTACCGCGGCTTCCCCAAGTCCCTGTGCTCCTCGCTCAACGAGGTCATCTGCCACGGGATCCCCGACTCGACCGTCCTCAAGGACGGCGACATCGTCAACCTCGACGTGACCGCGTACATCGGCGGGGTGCACGGAGACAACAACGCCACGTACCTGTGCGGGGACGTGGACGAGGAGTCGCGGCTGCTCGTGGAGCGCACCCGCGAGTCCTTGAACCGGGCCGTCAAGGCCGTCAGGCCGGGCCGCCAGATCAACATCATCGGCCGGGTCATCGAGTCGTACGCGAAGCGCTTCGGCTACGGCGTGGTCCGGGACTTCACCGGGCACGGGATCAACTCGTCCTTCCACTCCGGCCTGATCATCCCGCACTACGACAGCCCGCACGCCACCACCGTCATCGAGCCCGGGATGACCTTCACCATCGAGCCGATGCTGACCCTGGGCACCCACGAGTACGACATGTGGGAGGACGGCTGGACGGTCGTCACGAAGGACCGCAAGCGCACCGCGCAGTTCGAGCACACGCTGGTGGTCACGGACACCGGGGCGGAGATCCTGACGCTGCCCTGACCCCGAGCCGGCCCCGAGCCGGCCCCGAGCCGGCTCCGGCCCCCGCGTGAGCGGTTCTTGAAACTTTTACCGACAAGGCGTCGGGAACACATTGACTTAGGTTTGCCTAAGTAGGAAGATCGGGTGTGGCGGCACGGCCGCCACGCCTTTTCCCCGTTTCTTCCGATTCCTCGGAGGTCCGCCTTGGACGCCTTCTCGACCGTCATCCGTGTCGCCTCTCACGAGCAGCACACCGAGGCCGAGACCTCGACCTTCATGAGCGACCTGCTCGGCGGCCGTCTCGGGGTGGACGCCTACACCCGCTACACCGAGCAGCTGTGGTTCGTGTACCGGGCTCTGGAGGACGCTGCCGAGGCCCTCAAGGACGACGCGGTGGCCGGGCCGTTCATTCAGCCCGAGCTGATGCGCCTGGCCGAGATCGAGCGCGACCTCGCCCACCTGCGGGGTCCCGAGTGGCGCGAGACGCTGGTGGCGCTGCCGGCCACCGAGGCGTACGCCGCGCGCGTGGCCGAGTGCGCCGCGTCCTGGCCCGGCGGTTACGTCGCCCACCACTACACCCGCTACCTGGGCGACCTCTCCGGCGGCCAGATCATCCGCGACAAGGCGGAGCGGACCTGGGGCTTCGAGCGCAAGGGCGACGGCGTCCGCTTCTACGTCTTCGCGGACATCTCCAACCCGGCCGCCTTCAAGCGGACCTACCGCGAGCTGCTCGACGCGATCGCCGCGGACGACCTGGAGAAGCAGCGCATCATCGACGAGTGCAAGCGCGCCTTCGACTTCAACGGCGCGGTGTTCCGGGAGCTGGGCGAGCAGTTCCCCATGAGTGCGTAGCTCCTGCGGAGGGCTGAACGGGGAAGGGGCGGGCCCTGCGGGCCCGCCCCTTCCGGGCTGTGCGGCCCCGGTCGCCGGCGCCGCGCTACGGGCCGACCGGCCGACCGGCGCCGTCCCGCGGCCGTGCGCCGTGCCCGTCGGCGCGCCAGGTGTGCCCGGCGCGTTCGGTGTGCCCCGCGCGCCCGGCGTGCCCGCGTGAGGTTCCGTCAGCCGGTGCCCGGGTCGAAGCGGACTCGGCCGCCGATCTCCACCGCGCCGTCCGGGCACGGGGCGGTGAGGATCTGGGATCCCGCGCCCTGGGTGATGTTCAGGGCCCGGTTCAGCTCGGCCGTCAGCAGGATCGCCGCCGAGCCGGTGGCCTCGTCCTCGGCGATCGCCCCGTCGGGCCGACGCGGAAAACCGCGGGCCCGGATCCGGCCCGCGGCCTCGTCCTCCCACGCCCAGGCGTACAGCCAGCCCTCGCCCGGCGGCGGGGCGGGCAGCGCCTCGACCTCGGCGGCGCTGGCGTACTGCTCCGTGCGCTTGCCCTCGACCCACTCGGGGCGGGCGGTGATCCAGGTGAACTCACCGTCGTCGCGCGCCCATACGGTGCCCGCCGGGGGCTGGAGCTCCTCGATGTCGAGCAGCCACGCGACTCCGACCAGCGGGTGCCCGGCGAAGGACATCCGGGTGCCGGGGGTGCGGATGTCGACGACCCCGCGTTCGGGGTCGTCGACGAACACCGTCTCGCTGTAGCCGAGTTCGGCGGCCAGCGCCTGCCGGGACGCGTCGTCGGGGCAGGTGCGGCCGTCGCGCACGACGCCGAGCAGGTTGCCGTGGCCGCCGTCACCCGCGCAGAAGACCTTCAGGACGTCGAGATCGTTCACGCGGGCATTGAAGCACGGCTCAGTTCTGGGCCGTACACCGCCTGCGCGCGATGAACACCGCGCCCGCACCGGCGGCGACGATGGCGCCGGAGGCGCCGAGCAGGGCGCCGGCCGGGATCTCGGCGCCGGTGGAGGCGAGGTTGCCGCCGACGCTGCCGCCCGTGCCGCCCGTGGTGGCCGCGGCCGTCGTGCCGGTGGTGGGGGTGCTGGTCGGCAGGACCGCGTCCTTGTCCACTGAGACGGTGAGGTTGACGTCGTCCACCCGGTCGCCGGCCTTGTACATGGAGCCGGTGGTGTCGTTGGCGAAGGCCGCGGCGCCTTCGGCGGTGAGCGCCGTGCGGACGGCGTTCAGGGCGAGCAGGCCGTCCTTGGTCTTGTACTCGGCCTTCGACAGGTCGAGCGTGGCGAAGGGGACGTTGGTCTTGGTGGCCGTGGCGGTCTTCACGTCCAGGACCAGGGTGCCCTTGGCGCCCTCGGTGTCGATGCGGACGTTGCCGAAGGTCATGTCGATGCCGTGGGCCGCGTACTGGAAGCGCAGGTTGCCCGCGAAGGAGGCGTTCAGCTTCTGCGTCTTGGTGTCCAGGGTGCCCTTGCCGGCGCCGAAGGCGAAGCTGTCGCCGTTGGCGACCGCGCCGTCGGCCGGGGTGACGGTGCCGCCCGCGCCCTGGACGTACTTGCGGAAGGACTCCTTGATGCCCCAGGCCAGCTTGCCGCTGAGGATCTGCTGCGGGCCGTCGGTGGCCGGGGAGCTCACGGAGGCCGAGGGGGAGGCCGACTTCGACGGGGAGGCCGAGGCGGACGCCGAAGCCGACGCGGACGCGGACGCCGACACGGAGGCGGAGGCGGAAGCGGAGACGGACGGCGACGGGCTCGTCGGCGGCGCCGGGAACTTCAGCACGGCCGTCAGCGGGTCACCGGCCTTGCCCGCGTAGGTGTCGGAGCCGAGCAGCGTGCCGGCCTGCGCGGTCAGGGTGGTGACCAGGTTGGTCATCGGGCCCTGGCCGAAGGCCACGTCGGCGAAGGGGACGTCCGCGGTGAGCGTGCCGTCGCGGGTGACGTCGACGACGAGCTTCTTCTTGCCCGTGTCGATGCGCGGGTTCGCCAGCTTCACCTCGAAGTGGTGCGCGGCGGACTTGAAGGTGACGCTGCCCTTGAAGGCGGCGGTCACGACGTGGCCGTTGGCCGGGTCGTACTGGCCGGTGGCCTCGCCGAACTGGAAGCCCTTGTCGGTCTTCGTGGCGCCGTCGGCGACGGTGATCTCACCCTTGGCGGTGGTGGTGACGTAGGTGCGGTAGGCCTCCAGGACGCCCCAGTCGAGGGTGCCGCCGATGACCGGGATCGGCGCGGTCGGGCCCGCCGCGGGGGCCACGGACGTACGGCCCGCCGCGGTGGCGGGCAGGACGAACGCGGTGGCGCCTATCGCGGCGGCGGTGGCGATGGCGGCCGCGATGGCGACCGGGCGGCGGCTGGATGACATGGCTGGGGTCTCCTGAAACGGGACGGGAAAGAGAAGGAAAGGGGGGCGGAAGAAGGAGCCGCGTGGGGCGGGAGCCGGCGGTCAGTCCCGCCGCGCGGGATCGGCGGCGTCCGCGGCCCCGTCCGCTCCGGCGGCCGCGGCGGCGGCCGCGTCGGTACGGCGCTTGCGGACCACCAGGAAGGCAGCTCCGCCGGCGAGGACCAGGACGGCCACCGCGAGGGCGGCGTACAGGCCGGTGTTCGAGGTGTCCTCGGCCTTCGTGGCGGCGGCCGGGGCCGGCTCCGCGGGGGCCGGGGGCGAGGCGGTGGAGCCGAGGTTCGGCAGCGCGGGGAGCTTCGCGGCGCCGTCGAGGACGACGGCGAGCGAGACGGGGTCCATCTCGGTGCCCGCTTTGTACATCGAGTTGAAGGCCTGGGCGCCGCCCTCGGTGAGGGTGGCCGGGGCTTCGGTGAGGGTGGCGAGGCCGCCCTCGGTCTTGAGGCCCTTGGCGTCGAACTCGACGAGCGGGACCGCGGGCTTGGTGTCGGCACCGCTGGTGACGTCGGCGGAGAGGACGCCCTTGCCGTTCTCCACCTTGGCGGTGAACTTGGTGAGCTTCAGGTCGAGGTGGGCGCCGGTGAAGTGGACGGAGCCGGCGAAGGCGGCGTCGAGGGTGCCCTTCCCGCCGTCGTACACGCCCTTGCCCTGCGGGAAGCGGAACAGCGCGCCGCCGTCCTGCGCGCCTTCGGCGAGCTCCCACTTGCCCTGGCCGATGGAACCGGAGACGTACTCACGGAAGGTGCGCCGTACGCCCCAGTCCACGGCGGCGTCGGTGAACGCGCCCGCGGCCTGCGGGGCCTGCGAGGCCTCCGGGGTCTCGGCCGGGGCGCTCGGGGTCTGCGCGGGCTGCTCGGCCGCGGGGGCGGCCTTGACGTCCACGGAGAGCGAGATCGGGTCGAGCTGGGCGCCGGCCGTGTAGTAGCCGGCGAAGGCCTTGGCGCCCTGGTCGGTGAGGGTGGCCGGGATGTTGGTGAGGGCGATCGGGGTGCCGCCGCCCTTCATGTTCACCGCGCCCAGGCCCAGCTTGGCGAAGGGGACCTGGGAGGCGGTGGTGACCGCTCCGCCCTCCTTGGCCTTGCTGGAGACGTCCGCGTAGAGGGTGCCGCTGCCGCCGCTGATCTTGACGGTGGGGCGGCTGACGCTGAGTTCCAGCTCGTACGTGCCGTCAGGCTTCTGGTGGCCCTGGAAGGTGACGCCGCCGCTGAAGGAGGCCTGCAGCGAGCCCGCGTCCGGGTCGTAGGAGCCGTTCGCCGAGTGGAAGCGGAACAGGCTGCCGCCGACGGTGGCGGCGCCGCTCTTCAGCTTGAACCCGCCCTTGGCCACCGGCCCGGTGACATAGCTCTGGAAGGAGGATTTGATGCCCCAGTCAAGTCGGCCGCCCTCCACGGTGCGGTCCGCGGCCTGGGCGGCGGTCGCCGGGAGCAGGGCTCCCAGCAGGGCCGCCAGGGTCGCCAGCAGGGCGACGGCGGAAGCACGGGCGGGTCTTGCGGACATGAATGTCCCCTCCAGGGTCTAGCAGACGAGGTTAGGCTAACCTAAGCTACATCCGGCCGGGCGGGAAACCCCCGGGCACCCGGAACTTGAACGGTGAACCGGGATGCTTTTCCAGCCAATCCCGCTTCCAGTCGGACGATCAGGACGGTGCCTTCGTGCCTACGCCCGCCGCGTCAACCCGCATGCCCCGCCTCGCCCTTGCCGTGACCTCACTGGTCCTGGCGTTCGGCGTGGCGGCCTGCGGGGGTACGGCCACCCCCTCCGCCCCCGGAGCCGGCGCCCCCGCCGTCCCGGACCGGGTGGAGCCGCTCGCCCAGGCGCCCGTACCGGTGCTTCCCGCGACCGTGGCCTCCGCGGACGGCGCCCGGGTCACCGTCGCCTCGGCGGACCGGGTGGTGCCGCTGACCGGCAGCCTGAACGAGATCGTGTACACCCTCGGGCTCGGCCCCAAGGTCGTCGCCCGGGACATCACCGCCACCTTCGAACAGGCGGCGGACCTCCCCGTGGTGACGCGGGGCCACGACGTCTCCGCCGAGAGCGTGCTGTCGCTGCGCCCGACGCTGGTGCTGGCCGAGACCACCTCCGGCCCCGCCGAGGCGATCCAGCAGATCCGCGACGCCGGCATCCCGCTGCTCGTGGTGGCCCCGGCCAAGTCCCTGGACGACGTGGCGAAGCGCACCGACGCGGTCGCCGCCGCGCTCGGCGTCAAGGAGGCCGGGACGCAGCTGAACCAGCGCACCGCCGAGCGCATCGCCACCGCCCGCAAGGGCCTGCCCGCCTCGGGGAAGAAGCCGCGCGTGGCCTTCCTCTACCTGCGCGGCACCGCCTCCGTGTACCTGATGGGCGGCTCCGACTCCGGCGCCGGCTCCCTGCTGGACGCGGCCGGCGCGGTGGACACCGGCACGGAGTCCGGGCTCGGCAAGGACTTCACCCCGATCACGAGCGAGGCCCTGGCGGCCGCCGCGCCCGACGCGATCCTGGTCATGTCCAAGGGCCTGGAGTCGGTCGGCGGCATGGACGGCCTGGTGAAGATCCCGGGCATCGCGCAGACCCCCGCCGGGATGGACCGGCGGGTGATCACCGTCGACGACGGGGTGCTGCTGAACTACGGTCCGCGCACCGACCAGGCCCTGACCTCTCTGATCACACAGCTCTACGGCAAGGTATGACGTGACGATTTCCCACGACAAGGTGCCGGGGGCCGCGCCGCACGGCGCGGCCCCCGGCACGCAGGACGACGCGGCGGCCGGGACCCCGGCGGGCAGCTCGGCGGGCACCCCGGCGGCCGCCGGCCGCGCCGGCTTCCGCCCGGCCCGCTCGATGCTGCTCAGCGCCGCCCTCGCCGGCGTCCTCCTGTTGCTCGCGCTCGTCTCCGCCGGGGTCGGGGCCTACGAGATCCCGCTCGGCGACGTGCTCGGCTCGGTGCAGCACCGCCTCGGGCTCGGGGGCGCCGCCCTCGACCGGGTCGGCGAGAGCGTGTTGTGGAACGTACGGCTGCCCCGCGTGGTGCTCGCCCTGCTCGTCGGGGCCAGCCTGGGCTGCGCCGGAGCACTGATGCAGGGGGTGTTCGGCAACCCCCTCGCCGAGCCCGGGGTCATCGGGATCTCGGCGGGCGCCGCCGTCGGCGCGGTCGCCGCGATCGGGCTGGGCCTGAGCTTCTTCGGCAACTGGACCGTCACCGCCTGCGCGTTCGTCGCAGGGCTCATCACCGTCGGCGCCGTCTACCTGCTCTCCCGCAACGGCGGCAAGACGGAGGTCGTCACCCTCATCCTCACCGGCATCGCCGTCAACGCCTTCGCGGGCGCCCTGATCGGCCTGTTCATCTTTTTCGCGGACAGCGGCCAGGTCAACCAGATCACCTTCTGGCAGCTCGGCTCCCTCGCCCAGGCCACCTGGCCCAAGGTCCTCGCCGTCCTGCCCTGCGCCCTCGCCGGCCTGCTGGTCGCCCCCTTCTACGCGGGCAAGCTGGACCTGCTCTCGCTCGGTGAGCGGCCGGCCCGCCACCTCGGCGTCGACGTGGAGCGGCTGCGGCTCGCGCTGATCCTGGTCGTCGCGCTGCTGACGGCGGCCGCGGTCGCCGTGGCCGGCATCATCACCTTCGTCGGGCTCCTCGTCCCGCACCTGCTGCGCATGGCCAACGGCCCCGGCCACCGATTCCTGGTCCCGGGCAGCGCGCTCGCCGGGGCCGTGGTGCTCGTCGCCGCAGACCTGGCCGCGCGGACCCTCGCCCAGCCCGCCGAGCTGCCGCTCGGCGTGCTGACCGCCCTGCTCGGCAGCCCGTTCTTCTTCTGGCTGCTGCGCCGCACCCGCCGCAAGCAAGGAGGCTGGGCGTGAGCGTCCTGTTCGCCGCATTCCGCAGGAACTGTCTCTTTGACACATCTCCGAGCCCGAGGAGACCTTGCGGGGGCTGCTCGCGCTGGGTGCGGGGCTGCCGCTGGCGCTGCGCGTACTGGCCCCCCTCGGGACCGCGCGGCGCCCCGAGGGCCTGTCGGCCGCCGAGGGCCCCGCGGACGCCCGGACCACCTCGGCGCCCGCCTCCGCCGTGAGCCGCGACACCGGCAGCTGGTACACCCAGGCCGCCTGGCCCGCGGCCAGGTCCAGCGGCTCCCGTGCCGTGACCAGGACCAGGCTCTCGGAGCGCTCGGGCACGAGCGTCCGTACCTGCGCGGCGTCGACGGCGTCGTCCAGGACCACCGTCACCGGCGTGCCCTGCAGGTGCTGGTGGTACAGCTCGCCGAGCCTGCGCACCTGCTGCTCCGCCGAGGAGCCCTCCCGGAAGAGCAGCTGCTCCCGGGGGGCGCCGAGCCGGTTCATCAGGTGCAGCAGCGCCTCGCGGGTCGGCAGCGGAGTCTCGGCCGCCCCGCCCCGCAGGTCCACCACGCAGGCACCCTTGAACTGGTCCCGCAGCGCCTGCGCGGCGTGCAGCGCCAGCGTGGTGCGGCCCACGCCGGGCTCGCCGTGCAGCACCACGACCACCGGGCGGGTCTCGGTGCTGGCCCGGGCGGACTGCACCCACTGCGCGATCCGGGCCAGCTCCGCCCGCCGGCCCGCGAACACCCCGTCGAGCTCGGGGAGCTGGCCGAAGGACTGCTCCAGCATGCTCCGCCTGCGGGCCTCGGCGCTGCGGTTGGTGGGGCGGGCGGCGGAGCCGCCCCCGGTGCTCCCGTTCGTGTGGCCGGGGGAGGAGTGGGTGGCGCGGGCGGCCGCGGCCGCCACCTTGCGCTGCTGCTCCAGGAACGGCCGTATCCCGCGCACCTCCAGGGCCGACAGCCACTGCAGCTTCAGCTGCTCCGTGCCGCCCGGGCGGCCCAGCTCACCGGCGCGCCGGTTCGCGGCCGGCAGGTGCAGGGCGGTCACCTTGACGACGGTGGCCGTGGCCCCGGCCACGCCCGTGACGGCCCCGGCGGTCAGCGCCGTGCCGAGCGCCACGCCGAAGGCCAGGTCGGCCCCGACCGCGGCGGCCGCGGCCACGGCCGTCACCAGCAGCGCCGTCGAGGTGTTCGCACGCCGGAAGGCCTCGCCCAGCGACTCGTCCCCCGCCGCGGCCTCGTCCAGGGCCCGTGCGTACGCCTCGTACTCGGCGGAGGCGCTCGCCGCGAGCGCGTCCAGCGCCTCCTTGCCGCGGGCGAGCAGCGCCGCCTTGGCCTCCGGGGTCCCGGCGGCCCCGCCCGCGCCCCGCCGGGCTTCCTCGTCCACGGCCCGTCCCAGCAGTCGCTCGGCCTCACCGCGATGGCTGTCCCGCATCGGCATCCCCCTCAGAGAGCTCCGGCACCGTGTCACAAGTGTCCTTCGGTACGGTCGCGAGCGCGAGGGAATCTGAGCTAGTTCAGAGGGAGTTGACGCTCAACCGGTCGCATAGGGTGGTCGGGTGGGCAGACGCTGGGGGACTCGGGAACTGTGCGCGGCCGCGGCGCTGCTCTCCGCGGCGACCTGCTGCGATTGGCCGCAAGCCCCCCTGCCGGAACAGGGTTTCGCGGTCCGCTACGAGAAGCCCGTGGCGGCCGACCGGCCCCACCACCGCTTCCTGACCAGCTGGGGCCTCGTCGAGCTCACCGTCGACGACCTCAACGACTACGTCGAGCTCCCTCACCGGGTCACCGTGGTCGCCCGGTCCTGCCACGGCGAGGGCACCGGCTACGACCCCGAGACCCGCCGCATCGAGCTCTGCTACGACGATCTGACCGAGCAGCGCGACCTGTTCGGCCGTGACGAGGACCTCGCCGAGACCGTCCGGGAGACGCTGTACCACGAGGCGGGCCACGCCCTCATCGACGCGCTGGACCTCCCGGACGAGGGGGACCGCGCCGAGGAGGACGCCGCCGACCGCTTCGCCCAGGTCGCGCTGCTGACCCGCGACCCCGAGGGCGACGACACCCTCCTGACGGCAGCCCGCGCCTACGACGCCGGGGCCGCCGAGCAGCCCCCCGATCCCACGGACGTGCACGCCCCGGACGCCGCCCGCGCGGAGTCCCACCGCTGCGCCGTCCAGGGCGCGTTCCCCGCCGAGCACAAGGACCTCGCCACCCCGGCCCGCTCCGACTGCGCCGCCACCTGGACCCGCACCCGCACCACCTGGACCGAGACCCTGGCCCCCCTCCTGCGCCACTGACCGACCCGGGGCGGGACACCGGCGCCGGGGTCGTCGGGCGCGGTGACCCGGTGCGGCAGGATGGCCCCATGCCGAACCGCCTCGCGAACGAGACCTCCCCCTACCTGCTCCAGCACGCCGACAACCCCGTCGACTGGTGGCCCTGGTCCCCGGAGGCCTTCGCGGAGGCGCGGGAGCGGGGGGTGCCCGTCCTGCTGAGCGTCGGTTACTCGAGCTGTCATTGGTGTCATGTCATGGCCAACGAGTCCTTCGAGGATGAGCTGACGGCCGTCTACATGAACGAGCACTTCGTCAACGTCAAGGTGGACCGCGAGGAGCGCCCCGACATCGACGCCGTCTACATGGAGGCCGTGCAGGCGGCCACCGGGCAGGGCGGGTGGCCCATGACCGTGTTCCTGACCCCCGACGCCGAGCCCTTCTACTTCGGCACCTACTTCCCGCCCGAGCCCAAGCACGGCATGCCGTCCTTCATGCATGTCCTCGAAGGCGTGCGGACCGCCTGGGTGGGGCGGCCCGAGGAGGTCGCCGAGGTCGCGCAGCGGATCGTACGGGACCTCGCGGGGCGCAAGCTCGACTACGGGAAGGCGGGCACGCCCGGTCCCGAGGAGCTCGCGCAGGCGCTGCTCGGCCTGACGCGGGAGTTCGATTCCGTGCACGGCGGATTCGGCGGGGCGCCGAAGTTCCCGCCGTCCATGGTGCTGGAGTTCCTGCTGCGCCACCACGCCCGGACCGGGTCCGAGGGGGCGCTGCAGATGGCCGCCGACACGTGTGAAGCCATGGCTCGGGGTGGCATCTACGACCAGCTCGGGGGTGGGTTCGCGCGCTACTCCGTGGACCGGGAGTGGGTGACACCGCATTTCGAAAAGATGCTCTACGATAACGCCCTGCTTTGTCGGGTGTACGCACACCTGTGGCGGTCGACCGGATCGGAGCTCGCCCGGCGCGTGGCCCTGGAGACCGCCGACTTCATGGTCCGCGAACTGCGCACCTCCGAGGGCGGCTTCGCCTCCGCCCTCGACGCCGACAGCGAGGACCCGGCCACCGGGAAGCACGTGGAAGGGGCCTACTACGCCTGGACCCCCGCCCAGCTGCGCGAGGTGCTCGGCGAGGAGGAGGCGGCGCTCGCCGCCGCCTGCTTCGGGGTGACCGGGGAGGGGACCTTCGAGCACGGGGCGTCCGTGCTGCAACTCCCCGCCGACGGCCCGGACATCGCCCCGGAGCGGCTCGCGGGCATCAAGGAGCGGCTGCTGGCCGCCCGCGACGCCCGGCCCGCGCCCGGGCGCGACGACAAGATCGTCGCCGCCTGGAACGGACTGGCCGTCGCCGCCCTCGCCGAGTGCGGGGCCTTCTTCGACCGGCCCGACCTGGTCGAGCGGGCCACCGAGGCCGCGGACCTCCTCGTACGGGTCCACTTCGACGCGGCGGCCGGGCGGGCCCGGCTGGCGCGGACGAGCAGGGACGGGCAGGTCGGGGCCAACGCCGGCGTGCTGGAGGACTACGGGGACGTGGCGGAGGGGTTCCTGGCGCTGGCCGCGGTCACCGGCGAAGGGGTCTGGCTGGAGTTCGCCGGGTTCCTCGTGGACCTGGTCCTGGACCGGTTCACCGCCGAGGACGGGACGCTGTACGACACCGCGCACGACGCGGAGCGGCTGATCCGCCGGCCCCAGGACCCGACCGACACCGCCGCCCCCTCCGGCTGGACCGCCGCCGCCGGCGCGCTGCTCTCGTACGCCGCGCACACCGGCTCGGAGCCGCACCGCACGGCGGCCGAGCGGGCGCTGGCCGTGGTGCACGCGCTCGGGCCGCGCGCGCCGCGCTTCATCGGGCACGGGCTGGCGGTGGCCGAGGCGCTCGTCGACGGGCCGCGCGAGGTCGCCGTCGTCGGGCATCCGCAGGACCGGGCGCGGGAGGCGCTGCACCGCACCGCGCTGCTGGGTACGGCTCCCGGGGCGGTGGTGGCGACCGGTCTGCCGCAGGCGGCGGACGGCAGCGGCGGCGAGTTCCCGCTGCTCGCCGAGCGGACCCTCGTGGACGGGCTCTCGACGGCGTACGTCTGCCGGCACTTCGTCTGCGCCCGCCCCACGACGGATCCGGCCGAGCTCGCGGATCAGCTGGGGACGGCCCGCCCCTGACGCGGCCGGCCACGACCGGGGGCCCCGCCGCGCACGCGGCCGGCCCCCGGTCGTGGCCTGGTCACGGCGCTAGTGCGAGTAGGCGGCCAGTGAGATGCCGACGTAGTGCGCCACGAACGCGGCGAGCGTCAGCGAGTGGAACACCTCGTGGAAGCCGAAGAAGCGCGGGGAGGGGTTCGGGCGCTTCATGCCGTAGATGACCCCGCCGGCGCTGTAGAGGAGTCCGCCCACGATGACGAGCACCAGGACCGTGATCCCGCCGGTCCGCATGAACTCGGGGAGGAAGAAGACGGCCGCCCAGCCCATCGCGATGTAGCAGGGGGTGTACAGCCAGCGCGGGGCGCCGACCCAGAAGACGCGGAAGGCGATGCCGGCCGCCGCCGCGATCCAGACCGCCCACAGCAGGGTCCGCCCGCTGGAGTCGGGCAGGAGCAGCACGGTCAGCGGTGTGTACGTGCCCGCGATGATCAGGAAGATGTTGGCGTGGTCGAGCCGCCGCAGGACGGCCTCGCCGCGCGGACCCCACGTACCCCGGTGGTACACGGCGCTGACGCCGAAGAGCAGGCACGCGGTGAGGACGTACACCCCGCACGCGACCCGGGCCCGGGTCGAGTCGGTGAATGCCATGAGGACGAGGCCGGCGATCACCACGGCGGGGAACATGCCGGTGTGCAGCCAGCCGCGCATGAGCGGCTTGGCCTCCGGATCGGCCTCCGGATCGGCCGGTTCGACCACCGGAGCGGCCACGGCAGCGGCGTCAGAAGTCATGCCGGCCATGCTACCTACGGTTGCGTAGGTTTCCGTTAGTGCGCTTTACGGAAGATTGACCGGAGTGGCGATGCTCACGTGAGAGGCCCTCTGGACATATGCGCACATCCACCGGATGATCAGATGAGTGCGGTCGGCACCGGATGAGCGGAGCGCGAAGCGTCCGGGTCGCGGCCCCCACGGGGCAACACCAATCAAACCCCTCAACAAGGAGCGATCGTGGCGCGCGACATCGCGGCTGGCACCACTTCCGACGTCCCGACCAACCACCAGGAGCTGGTCTCCTGGGTCGGCGACATCGCGGCCCTCACCCAGCCGGACCGCATCGTCTGGTGTGACGGCTCGGAGTCCGAGTACGAGGCCCTCTGCGAGGAGCTCGTCTCCAAGGGCACCTTCAAGAAGCTGGACCCGGCCAAGCGCCCGAACTCGTACTACGCCGCCTCCGATCCCTCCGACGTCGCGCGCGTCGAGGACCGGACCTTCATCTGCTCCGAGAAGGAGGAGGACGCGGGCCCGACCAACCACTGGAAGGCCCCCTCCGAGATGAAGGCCCTTTTTACCGGTGAGGGGGGCTTCGCCGGCAAGGGCGAGGAGGGCGGCATCTTCCGCGGCTCCATGAAGGGCCGCACCATGTACGTGGTGCCCTTCTGCATGGGCCCGCTCGGCTCCGAGCTCTCCGCGATCGGCGTCGAGATCACCGACTCCGCCTACGTCGCCGTCGCCATGCGCACCATGACCCGCATGGGCAAGCCCGTCCTCGACGAGCTCGGCACCGACGGGTTCTTCGTCAAGGCCGTCCACACCCTCGGCGCTCCGCTCGCCGAGGGCCAGGCCGACGTGCCGTGGCCGTGCAACACCACCAAGTACATCTCGCACTTCCCCGAGACCCGCGAGATCTGGTCCTACGGATCGGGCTACGGCGGCAACGCCCTGCTCGGCAAGAAGTGCTACGCGCTGCGCATCGCGTCCGTCATGGCGCGCGACGAGGGCTGGCTCGCCGAGCACATGCTGATCCTCAAGCTCACCCCGCCGGCCTCCGCCGCCGGCTCGGTCGAGCCCAGGTACATCGCCGCCGCGTTCCCGAGCGCCTGCGGCAAGACGAACCTGGCCATGCTGGAGCCCACGATCCCCGGCTGGACCGTCGAGACCGTCGGTGACGACATCGCCTGGATGCGCTTCGGCGAGGACGGTCGCCTGTACGCGATCAACCCCGAGGCCGGCTTCTTCGGCGTCGCGCCCGGCACCGGCGAGCACACCAACGCCAACGCCATGAAGACGATGTACGCCAACACCGTCTTCACCAACGTCGCGCTCACCCCCGACGGCTCCGACGTCTGGTGGGAGGGCATGACCGAAGAGGCGCCCGCCCGCCTCATCGACTGGAAGGGCAACGACTGGACCCCGGAGAGCGACACCCCGGCGGCCCACCCCAACGCCCGCTTCGCCGTCCCGGCCTCCCAGTGCCCGACGATCGCCGACGAGTGGGAGGACCCCAAGGGCGTCCCGATCTCCGCGATCCTCTTCGGCGGCCGCCGCGCCTCCGCCGTGCCGCTGGTCACCGAGTCCTTCGACTGGAACCACGGCGTCTTCATCGGCTCGAACATCGCGTCCGAGAAGACCGCCGCCGCCGAGGGCAAGGTCGGCGAGCTGCGCCGCGACCCCTTCGCCATGCTGCCGTTCTGCGGCTACAACATGGGCGACTACATGGGTCACTGGGTCGACGTGGCCAAGGGCAAGGACCAGTCCAAGCTCCCGAAGATCTACTACGTGAACTGGTTCCGCAAGAACGACGCGGGCAAGTTCGTGTGGCCCGGCTTCGGCGAGAACAGCCGCGTCCTGAAGTGGATCGTCGAGCGCCTCGACGGCACCGCGGAGGGCGTGGAGACCCCGATCGGCATCCTGCCGACCGTGGCCTCCCTGGACACCGACGGCCTGGACCTGCCCGCCGCCGACCTGGAGTTCCTCCTCACGGTCGACAAGGAGGTCTGGCGCGACGAGGCCTCGCTGGTCCCGGCGCACCTGAACACCTACGGCGACCACACGCCGAAGGAGCTGTGGGACCAGTACGAGGCCCTGGTCGAGCGCCTCGGCTGAACCCGGCCACTCACATGAAGCTCCTGCGGCCGGCTGTCCCCGGCCGCGGGTCGACGCGGGATTCCCCGACTCAGGTTTCCCTGCGGCCTTCCAAATAGGTCGTGTGCGTCTGCTGGCGGCGGGCCTCCGTTTCACGGAGGTCCGCCGTCACGCGTTCCGCCTCCTCGCGCAGCAGCGACAGCTGCCGCTCCAGGTGGCGCTCCGGCGATTCCCCGCCCGGCGTGAGCCTGGTCCACCAGCGGGTCCGGTTGTAGGTGTCCACGCACTCCGGGACGTCCGTCCGGATCGCCCGCGTCAGCGCGTGCACCGCCTCCGGGTCGCCGGCCAGGACGCCGGCCACCCAGCCCGGCTCCAGCATCGCCGCGTACAGCGCCAGCAGCTCGGCCAGGATCCCGGCCGGCTCCGCCGGCAGGTCCACCTCGCCGACGTACTCCCGCAGCCGCGCGAAGTCCTCCCGTACGAAGCCCAGTTGCTCGGCGGGCTCCGGGGGCACCGGGGGTGCGGGCACGTCCGGCGGGGCGATGAGCGCGCCCGCCGCGTACAGTCCGCCGACCACGACCGGCCAGTACGTGCCGGCCACCCCGGCCAGCGTCAGGCCCACCCCGACCACGCCGCAGGCGCTGCCGGCCAGGTTCTTCTTCGACTCCAGGTACCCGAGGATCCCGGACGTCCTACTGGTAGCCACGGATCTCCTCGAAGGCTCCGTCCAGGGAACCGTTGCCGTCGGTGGCGTCGAAGAGCCGCCCGCCGGTCAGTTCGGTGATGTGGGTGAGCTCCTTGCGGTCCGAGTCGCCGAACAGCACCGCGAAGACCGGCGTGTGCTTCTGCGCCTCCGGCAGCCCCGCGTAGAAGGTGTCGAAGTCCTTCACCTTGTCGCCGCTCTGCCCGTCCGTCATCAGCACGATCGAGGTGAAGGCGTCCGCGTTGCCCTGCCCCAGGTGCTGGTACGCCGCCTTCAGGCTGCCGTACACGGCCGTGCCCCCCTGCGGCTGCAGCGACTTCACGTCACCCCGGATCGCGTCCAGGGCCGGTCCGGGGTTCCCGGGCTCGACCACGTGCGTCAGCACCTTCTTCACCTTGTCGCCGAAGGGCAGCAGCGTCACCTCCTCGCGGTCCCGGAACCGGTGCCCGGTCCCCGAGGTCCCGCTCCCCGTCAGATCGGTGAGCGCCGTCTTCAGCCGTCCGATGCGGTCCTCCTCGGCCATCGAGCCCGAGGTGTCCAGGACGTACACCGTGCGCGAGGGGCGGCGCAGCTCGTTCTCGTAGCTGGCCAGCAGCCCGTCCGCGACCGACCGGGTGCCCGGGAAGGGCAGCTCGCGCCGCTTGTCCGCGTTCAGCGGGGCCGCCGGGGCCACGCCGGCCCCGACGGGCCGCCGGAAGGTCTTCTCGGTGATCGCCTTCTGGGCCTCGGCGCCGCGCAGGTAGTCGGTCAGCACCCGCCCCGACTCGCGGGCGCCGGACGGGGCCGAGGTCAGCAGGGTCAGCGGGTAGTGGGCGGTGACCACGCCGTCGAGCGGCCGGATCACCGTCAGGTCCGTCTTCGCGTCCCGGTTCAGGGACAGCAGCACCGACTCGTAGTTCACCAGCGCGTCGACGTCCCCGCGCTTGGTGTAGGCGGCCGCCAGCCAGCCCGAGGAGCCCGAGGTCAGCTTCTGCCCGGTGAAGAACTCCTTCAGTTTCGGCTGCGCCTTCGCCACGTCCGCGTCCGTCAGCGCCGCCTGCGCGCCCGAGAGCCCCGACGCGACGGAGACCAGCGCGGAGAAGCCGGAGTTGGAGCGCACGGGATCGGTCATCCCGTAGGCCAGCTTCCCGGTGGAGACGGCCTCGTGCACCGCCGACCAGGTGACCTCCCCGGGCTTCCAGCCCAGCCGGGCCAGCGCCTGCGGCTTCACCCCGATGGCGACGGGCGAGGACATCACCGGGGTCTCGCTCGACAGCTTCCCCGCCGCCTCGGGCCGCAGCCGCAGGTAGTCGTTGGAGGAGAGCCAGACGGCGTCGTACTTGCCGTCCGCCGCGCCGGAGGCGATCTGCTCGACCGCGTCGAGGGTGCCGGACAGGGTCAGCTCCACGCTGACCCCCGTGGCGGTCTTCGCCGCCTTCAGCACCTCGTCCATGTCGGCCAGCTCGCTGGAGGCCAGCACGCGCAGCTTGCCTTCCTGGTACACCGTCTGCTTCGGCTTGTCCGGCGTCCCCCCGGAGGTGCACGCGCCCGCCCCGAGCAGGGTCGCGGCCAGGGCCACGGCCGCCGCCAGCCGTCTGCGCACCACGGCGCCACGGATCCTGGTGCCGTTCATCGGGCTCCGCCTTCCAGGGCGCTCGCGTTGCGGGTGCGCGCCAAGTACGCCGAGGCGTCCCGCAGTTCACCGGTCAGGGACTCCACGGTGGCCGCCATGCTCTCGGTGGCCTGCACCTTGAAGGTGTCGATCGTGTCCAGCGTCTTGTAGATCTGCGCGAAGGCCGTGCGCAGCGTCTCCGCGCCGACCGCGGGGTCGGCGGCGATCCGCTGGATCTCCCCGCTCTGCGTGGCCAGCATGTCCGCGTTGCCGCGGATCAGGGACTCGGTCGTATCGCGCAGGGTGTTGATCTGGCGGCTCACCTCGTCCTGGGTGTTCAGCGCCGAGGCCAGCATCACGGCGATCCGCAGCGCGGACACCGTGGTGGTCGCGGCCCGGTCGACGCCCTTGATCAGCTCCTCGTTGTTGCGGCGCACCACGTCCATCGCCAGGTAGCCCTGCGCGCAGACGGCCAGCTGGGTCAGCAGGTCCTGGTGCTTCTGCCGGACGGGGAACAGCACGTCCACGCGCAGCGCGTCGGCCTGCTGCGGGTCGCCCTGCTCGGCGATCCGCTGCTCGACGGCCGCGTCCAGGGCCTCGGTGAGCACCGCGTACTCCTGGAGCTTGCCCATGGTCTCCCACAGGCGCGCGCGCTCGGTGTGCAGGGCGGCGCTGTCGCGGCGCAGTTCGTCCTGGCCGCCGCGCAGCGCGCCGACGATCCGGTTGAGGGTCGCCTGCGAGGAGGCGTACTTCGCCACGTGGTCGCGGAACTTGTTGCCGCCGGGCAGCTTCGAGAGGAACTTGCGCACGCCCTTCGTCGAGCTGCCCGCGCTCTCGCTCGGGTCCAGGTCCTCGACGGTGCGCCGCAGTTCGACCAGCGAGCCCGCCACGCGGGCCTGGGCGTCGCCGCCGCCGTCCGCGCCGAGCGAGCGTACGGCCCGCTCCAGCATCCGGTTGGACTGCTGGGCGGCGCCGCGGATGTCGGCGGAGCCGAGGGCCGCGATCTCCCCGATCCGGTTCGCGAACTCGGGGGAGCGGCTGTCGATGCCGGCCAGCGAGCCGACGTACTCCCCGGCCCGGCGCGCCATCTCCTCGCGCACCCCGTCCTGGAGCGGTACGAGGCCGGCGGCCTGCTCCCGCTTGACGGGGGCGACGGGCTCGGGAGCGGTGAGGACGAGCGGCGCGTCCTGCGGTGGTGTCAGTGTCATGGTGTGGTCCCCCTATCCCTTGGTGCGCGCGGCCAGCGCCATCAGGATCTTGACGGTCGGTGCGCCGACCTGGCGGATGCCGGTCAGCCCCGGGTTGAGGTACGCGGCGTGCGGCGCGGTGGCGGCGGTGAACTCGGCCACCCCCTCCTGCGGCCGGAACCCGTGGCGGATCGCGAGCTCGCGCAGCTTCGGGTCGGTGGCCAGCAGGCTGCCGAGGTCCTTGGCCTTCTCGCTGATCGGCACGAAGGTGTGCGGGGAGTTGACGGTGGTGTCCGGATAGAGCACCACCATGCCGGCGACGTCCCCCGATGTCTGCTTCTGCAGGAGCAGGCTGGCCACCTGGGACTCGTAGGCGAGGATGAGCGGTTCGCCGCTGCCGCTGATGAAGGCCCGGAACGGGTCGTCGGTGCTCGGCTCCAGGGCGCCCTGCACGGAGATCAGCTTGCGCAGCAGGGGCGCGGTCCGCTCGATGCCCGCGTCGTCGGAGACGACGGTGGAGTTGTTGGCCACGTTCGAGGTGGCGGCGAGGAAGAGCGCGCCCGAGTTGGAGGTGGCCGGGTCGGTGGTCTTGATGAACACCGTGCCGGTCAGCTCGGGGTAGGCGGTGGTGCCGCCCTGGAGCTCCTGCCACTTCCTGTCCTCGCCGGCGGCCTTCAGGTAGGGGCCGAGGAGGAGCGTGCCGGAGTTCTTGCCGTTCATCTTCACGAGGCCGCGGTCGGCGAGGACCTTGGCGGCGTTGGAGCGGGCGATGACGACGAGCGGGGAGAAGAACGGCTTGGTGTTCTGGGCGCCCTTCACCCCGGCCGAGGCCTCGATCTCCTTGGCGGGTTCACTGCTGCTGGGGAAGGCGAAGTCGAACTCCTTGAGGGCGAGTTGGTCCATCGCCCAGGAGCCCGAGGTCTCCGCCTTCACGGTGTAGCCCTTGTCCTTCAGGGCCTTGACGACGTCGGGGTCGCGGAAGAACTCGGACTTCTCCGAACCGATGACGCCACGCACGGTCTTCGTTGCCGTGCCCTCCGGCTTCTTGCCCCCGATGACGATGGCGGTTATCACGCCGCCGATCAGGAGGACCGCCAGGGCGATTCCTAGGATGCGTCTCACGGGTGCAGAGTGCTCGCGGAAACCCACATTCCGCGATGAGTTGAGTGAACGCGAGGTGACGAGGCGGTCCCACTTCGAAATGCTGTGTGGGCCCGTGGGTGCTGGTGGGCGGGGCGGGCGGCCGGGAGGATCGTCCCATGGGCGTGAGTGCGTTGAAGTGGCAGGGCTGGCTGGTCGCCCTGGTGTCCGTGGCGGGACTGCTGGTCTTCGCCCCGCTGGGGCTGTACGTGTGGGCCGGCGGTGCGCCGACCGCGCGGCCGGCCGGGGCCGCGCGGGAAGACGTACGGATCACGGACTGCCGAATCGATCCGGCAAGCCGGCGGGTGGCGGCCTCGGTCGAGGCGGTGAACCGCTATCCGGCGCCGGGGGCGTACGTGGTCACCGTGGAGTTCCGCGACCAGCCGGGTCCGGAGCCGGACCGGGCTGGTTCTGCGGCCTCGGCGGCTTCATCGGGGCGTGGGCCCCAGGTGCTGGTGCGGATCCCGGGCGTGCGCGCGGGGGCGACGGAGCACGGTGACGCGCTCGGGCCGGTCTGGCCGCCGGCCACGGTCCCCTGGTGCGGCATCGCGGCCGCGGACTTCGCTCCGGCCCCGTAGCGGGGCCGGGGACGGAGTCGGGTTCGCCGGCGGGGCGGGCGCAGACCCGGCGGGTTGCGGGCCGGGCGGCCCGCAGGACAAGGGCACCCGGTCCGGAGCCTCCGCGGCCCCGGACCGGGGCCGTCAGGGGGCGCCGACGAGGTCGAGCGCGGCCGCGTGCGCGTCCATGCGCCCCGCGGCGAGGATCGCGACCGTGGTGTCGGCGCGGGAAGCGGCGACGAGCAGGGCGCGGGCGGCGAGGTCGTGGGCGCGGTGGTGCAGCGCGGCGGCGGCCTCGGCGTCGTGGCCGGGCTGCTGCGGGGCGCGGGTGGGCTGTGCGCCGCGCAGGCGGGCCACCTCGGCGGCGATGCGGGCGGCCGCCTCGTCGAGACCGAGGTCGTCCGTCACGGTGAGCAGCGCGGCGAGGTGGCCGGCGAGCTGGATGTCCAGGGCTTCGGAGCGGCTGCTGCGGGGGTAGTCCGCGCGGTGGCCGCCGATGCGGGGGTCGACCGACTTGGTGCGAATCGGTTCGTACATGAGGTGGCCTCCTGCGTGGTCAGGAGACCATCCTACATTGGATTCGTTCTAAAGTTGAGCTGAATCCTGATCCTGTGGGCCGGCGCAACCCCCTGGCCCCCCTACGGCTGGCTGTAGCCGTCCAGGAAGTTCCCGATCCGGGTCACCGCGTCGGCCAGGTCCTTCGCGCCCGGCAGGGTCACGATCCGGAAGTGGTCGGGCTCGGGCCAGTTGAAGCCCGTACCGTGCACGACCATGATCTTCTCCTCGCGCAGCAGGTCGAGGACCATCTGGCGGTCGTCCTTGATCTTGTAGACGGACGGGTCCAGCTTGGGGAAGAGGTACAGCGCGCCCTTGGGCTTCACGCAGGTGATGCCGGGGATCTGGGTCAGCAGGTCGTACGCCGTGTCGCGCTGTTCCAGGATCCGCCCGCCGGGCAGGACCAGGTCGTTGATCGACTGCCGCCCGCCGAGCGCGGTGGCGATGGCGTGCTGGGAGGGCATGTTGGCGCACAGCCGCATGTTCGCCAGGATCGTCAGGCCCTCGATGTAGGACGAGGCGTGCTTCTTGGGCCCGCAGACCGCCATCCAGCCGGAGCGGTAGCCGGCGACGCGGTAGTTCTTGGAGAGCCCGTTGAAGGTGAGCGTCAGCAGGTCCGGGGCGATGGCGGCGGTGTTCGTGTGCGTGGCGCCGTCGTAGAGGATCCGGTCGTAGATCTCGTCCGAGCACACGATCAGGTTGTGGCGGCGCGCGATGTCCGTCAGACCGCGCAGCATCTCGTCGTCGTAGACGGCGCCGGTCGGGTTGTTCGGGTTGATGATCACGATCGCGCGGGTGCGGTCGGTGACCTTGCGCTCGATGTCGGCGAGGTCCGGCATCCAGTCGGCCTGCTCGTCGCAGCGGTAGTGCACGGCGGTGCCGCCGGCCAGGCTGACGGAGGCGGTCCACAGCGGGTAGTCCGGCGCGGGGACGAGCACCTCGTCGCCGTCGTCGAGCAGCGCCTGCATCGACATCTGGATCAGCTCGGAGACGCCGTTGCCGATGTAGATGTCCTCGACGTCCAGGTCGATGCCCTTGGTCTGGTAGTGCTGCATCACCGCGCGGCGCGCCGACAGCAGCCCCTTCGCGTCCCCGTAGCCGTGGGCCGTGCCCAGGTTGCGGAGCATGTCCTCAAGGATCTCCGGCGGGCACTCGAAGCCGAAGGCCGCGGGGTTGCCGGTGTTGAGCTTGAGGATGCGATGACCTGCTGCTTCGAGCCGCATCGCCTCTTCGAGCACGGGGCCGCGGATCTCGTAGCAGACATTGGCGAGTTTCGTTGACTGGATCACCTGCATGACGGGAGCTTACGGGGCCCGGTGCGGGTGCGCTCCGCTATTTGACCGGGAGGCGAGGGGTGGATGGTGGACCGATATGTCCCCTTTCGCGCAAAGCTTCGGTGCGGGCGGCGCGCGCCCTTGGAAACCGGGGCCGGGGCACGTCCGCGGCCTGCGGAATGGGTGGCGTATCCTAGACACCTCTGACACTGACGACGATCTCGCGGCGGCGCCACGGGCACCGTTCGCTCCAGTCTCGGCCGGTCCGGCGCCCGTGGCTCCACTCACGCTTACTCCTCGTGCTCCCCAGCCGAGGGCTCCTTGCCCCCGCCCGCCTCCGCGGCCGCTGACCCGGATGGGTCAGCGCGGGGGCGCGCCGGACGGGCCGCCCACAGGATGGGGACATGCCCACAAACTCCCTCCGGGTCGCCGCTGCCGCCGTCACCGCCGCCGCGCTGCTCGCCACCAGCGCCTGTTCCGACGGCGGCGGCAAGGAGAAGAGGGGCAAGGACGGTGCCGCGCAGGGCGCCAAGAAGCTGAAGTGGGGGGACTGCGAGGCCCCCACCGCGGCGGAGGGCGGCGGGCAGGTGCCGGGCAAGGACTGGCAGTGCGCGGTCCTCGACGTGCCCCTGGACTACGCCGAGCCCGAGGGCGAGACGATCCCCCTCGCGCTCATCCGGGCCAAGGCCCGTGACAAGGACAAGCGGATCGGCTCGCTCGTCTTCAACTTCGGCGGCCCCGGCGGCTCCGGCATCACCACCCTGCCCGGCGCCGCGACCGAGTACGCGGCCCTGCGCGACCGGTACGACCTGGTCAGCTTCGATCCGCGCGGGGTCGGCCGCAGCGCGCCCGTGAAGTGCGAGGACGACAAGCAGCTGGACGCGTACTACGCCTCCGACTCCACCCCCGCCACCCCGGCGCAGGAGAAGGACTTCCTCGCCACCATCGACACGTACCAGAAGGCCTGCGAGAAGAACTCCGGCAAGGTGCTGCCCCACGTCGGAACGGAGAACGCCGCCCGCGACCTGGACCGGATCCGCCAGGCCCTCGGCGACGAGAAGCTCCACTACTTCGGCATCTCCTACGGCACCGAGCTCGGCGGGGTCTACGCCCACCTCTTCCCCAAGAACGTCGGGCGGGCCGTCTTCGACGCCGTCGTCGACCCGACCAAGACCTCCGAGGAGGGGGGTCTCGGCCAGGCCAAGGGCTTCCAGCTCGCGCTCGGCAACTTCGCCCAGGACTGCGTGAACCGCGGCGACGCCTGCCGGCTCCAGGGCAGCACCGCCAAGGAGATCGAGGCGAACATCATCAAGCTCCAGAAGGACCTGGCGGCCAAGCCCATCGCCGGCTCCGGCGACCGGCAGCTCACCGAGACCTCGGCCACCAACGGCATCGCCCAGTCCCTGTACTCCAAGGAGCTGTGGCCGCTGCTGGAGCAGGGGCTCGACGAGGCCGAGGGCGGGCAGGGACAGCTGCTCCTCGCCCTGTCGGACGCGCTCAACGGGCGGGACCAACAGGGCCGTTACAGCAACATCGGCGCCGCGAACACGGCCATCAACTGCGCGGACTCCAAGGAGCGCTACACCCTGGAGCAGACGAAGGCGAAGCTGCCGGACTTCCGCGCCGCCTCGCCCGTCTTCGGCAACTTCCTCGGCTGGTCCATGATGAGCTGCACCGACTGGCCCGTCGCGGGCGCCTGGAACACCCCGGACGTCTCCGCCCCGGGCTCGGCGCCGATCCTGGTGATCGGCAACACCGGTGACCCCGCGACCCCGTACGAGGGCGCGCGCAAGATGGTGGAGCGGCTCGGCCCGGGCGTCGGCGTGGAGCTCACCTACAAGGGCGAGGGGCACGGCGCCTACAACAGCGGCGACCCGTGCGTGCAGCAGGCGGTGAACTCCTACCTGCTGGACGGGAAGGCGCCCGCGTCCGGCACGGTCTGCACCGCCGCGCCGAACGCCTCCCCCTCCGCCGTCTGACCCCGGGAACGCCGCAGGGGCCGTACGCGCGCGGTGCGCGGTACGACCCCTGCGGGGACTGCCGGTAGACCCGGTAGACCCGGTAGACCTAGTAGACCGGCTTCTCGGGCTCGATCTGGTGGACCCAGCCGATGACGCCGCCGCCGACGTGGACCGCGTCCGCGAAGCCCGCGGACTTCAGGACCGCGAGGACCTCCGCACTGCGGACACCCGTCTTGCAGTGCAAGACGATGCGCTTGTCCTGCGGCAGGTCCGCGAGGGCCGTGCCCATCAGGAACTCACCCTTGGGGATCAGCTTCGCGCCGGGGATCGAGACGATCTCGTACTCGTTGATCTCGCGGACGTCGATGATCTCGATCGGCTCGTCGTTGTCGATCCACTCCTTGAGCTGCTTGGGAGTGATCGTCGAGCCGAGCGCGGCCTCCTGGGCCTCCTCCGACACGACGCCGCAGAAGGCCTCGTAGTCGATGAGCTCGGTGACGGTCGCGTTCGGACCGCAGACCGCGCAGTCGGGGTCCTTGCGGACCTTGACCTGGCGGTACTGCATCTCCAGGGCGTCGTAGATCATCAGCCGGCCGACCAGCGACTCGCCGACGCCCGTGAGCACCTTGATGGCCTCGGTGACCTGGATGGACCCGATGGACGCGCAGAGCACGCCCAGCACGCCGCCCTCGGCGCAGCTCGGGACCATGCCCGGCGGGGGCGGCTCCGGGTAGAGGCAGCGGTAGCACGGGCCGTGCTCGGACCAGAAGACCGAGGCCTGGCCGTCGAAGCGGTAGATCGAGCCCCACACGTACGGCTTGTTCAGCAGCACGCAGGCGTCGTTGACGAGGTAGCGCGTGGCGAAGTTGTCCGTGCCGTCGACGATGAGGTCGTACTGGCTGAAGATCTCCATCACGTTCTCGGCTTCGAGCCGCTCTTCGTGAAGGACCACGTTCACGTACGGGTTGATGCCCAGCACGCTGTCGCGGGCCGACTGGGCCTTGGAACGGCCGATGTCCGCCTGGCTGTGGATGATCTGGCGCTGGAGGTTCGACTCGTCGACCTCGTCGAACTCCACGATGCCCAGCGTGCCGACGCCGGCCGCGGCCAGGTACATGAGGGCGGGCGAGCCGAGGCCGCCCGCGCCCACGGCCAGCACCTTGGCGTTCTTCAGGCGCTTCTGGCCGTCCATCCCCACGTCGGGGATGATCAGGTGGCGGGAGTACCGACGGACCTCGTCAACGGTGAGCTCAGCAGCTGGCTCTACCAGGGGTGGCAGCGACACGGGGACTCCGTAGATGATTAAGTCTTAACGGTGGTTCTTCCCGTAACACTGCCACGCCCTCCTTCATTCCGAGACACCCGGTCCGATCCGCGAGACGATTTCGTCCCAGTACCCGGGCATCGACGCCCAGGGGTCCCGGTCGGCCGCCCCTCTGCGGTCGGTGAACCAGATGGTCCCCGCGCCCTGCCAGCGGGCGATCCGGACCGCCTCCTCCAGGTGCGTGCGCGGCACCCCGTGCACGAGGTGGCAGAACCGCTCCGGCGGATGGTCCGCCGTCCACTCCGCCACCTGCGACCAGCGGTAGTCGGCCCAGGTCCCGGAGAAGGTGACCAGTTGGTCGGCGGTCTCCACATAGCCCTCGCACGGGTGGGTGCCCTGTCCGAGGACGATCCGCGGGTCCCCGCCGATGCCCCGCAGGGTGTCGGTGACCCGCCGGACGGCGGCCAGTTCCGCCGGTCCGGCCGGGGCGTCGGCGAGGTAGAAGCCGCCGACCCCGTACCAGTCCCGGAAGCGGTGGGCGTCGGAGACGAGCTCCCCGAAGGAGCGCTCCCCGTCTCGCATCGCGAGATGGCCGAGGACCACGCCGCCCGCGCCGCGCAGCTTCGCGGCGGCCTCCGTGCAGTGCGGGTCGGGCCGGCCGCCCGGCCCGTCCGCGACGTTGAGGACGGCCCAGTGCAGCGGTGTCCCCGGCCGGGTCAGCTCGGCCCACTCGACCGGGGCCAGCAGCGGGTGCGCGTAGCCGGGGACGCCGAGGCCGACCTTGCCCGTCCCGGTGGCCGGCTCGGCCGCCGGCGTCGTCAGATGCGGCACGCGGCCTCCATCCAGATGTCCGCGAGGGACTCCTCCAGGTTGATCCGGGGCCGCCAGCCGAGCCGGTCGCGGGCGGTGCGGACATCCGCCTGCTGCCAGGCCCCGCAGCCGTCCGGGTAGGGGTACGGGGGCTGCGCCGCCGCGGCCAGTTGCTCGGCCGTGGCCTCGGAGCGCGGGGAGCCGATGGCGGCGAGCCCCTGCGGCCGGCCGGGGTGC
This sequence comes from Streptomyces sp. ICC1, assembly GCF_003287935.1. Lineage (GTDB taxonomy): Bacteria > Actinomycetota > Actinomycetes > Streptomycetales > Streptomycetaceae > Streptomyces > Streptomyces tritrimontium. The sequence goes on along the minus strand of NZ_CP030287.1, from coordinate 6,227,529 downwards.
CCGTGCCCCTGCGGGTGCTGGGCGTGCTGCGGCAGGTCCAGCTCGTGCAGCGAGCCCCCGTAGCCGGCGACCCGCGCCAGCACGGCGGCGGCGTCGCGCAGCCGGACCGCGCGCCCGGTGCCGATGTTGACGACGCCCTGGGCCGCCGACAGCGAGGCCGCGTGCACCGCCCGCGCCACGTCGCGCACGTCGACGAAGTCGCGCTGCACGCCGAGGCCGCTGAGCTTGAGCTCGCCGTCCCCGGACTGCATCGCGCGCCGCATGGCCTCGGCGAGCCGGCCCAGCGGGGACCCGGCCGGGGTGCCGGGGCCGACGGGCGAGAACACCCGCAGGACGACGGCGTCGAGCCCGGAGCCCAGCACCAGTTCGGTGGCGGCCAGCTTGCTCACTCCGTACGGCCCTCCAGGTCTGGGCACGGCGTCCTCGGCCGTGGACGACCCGGGCTGGCTGGGCCCGTACTCGGCCGCACAGCCGAGCTGGACGAGCCGGGCGCCGCAGCCGCTGCGGCGCAGCGACTCGCAGATGGTGGCGACGGCGACGGTGTTGTGCCGGGTGAGCTCCCGGGCGCCGCCGCGGGTGGCGCCCGCGCAGTTGATGACGACGCCGGGGTGGACGGCGTCGAGGAACCGGGTGAGGGCGCCGGGACTGCCGGTGGCGAGGTCGAAGCGGACGTCCGCGTCGTCGCCGCGGCCGAGCGCGGTGAGCTGGACCGCGGGGTCGGCGAGCAGGCGGTCCGCGACGTAGCGCCCGAGGTATCCGTTGGCTCCGATCAGCAGCACCCTCATCGCGTGGCCCCTTGGTTGGTTGGCTGGCCGGTCATGTCCTGTGTCTCCTTGCTGGATGGGTCGGTACGGGGGTACGGGGTACTTCGGTGTCGGCTTCCGATGGGCTCGGGCCGCTCAGGGGCGCGCGTGCGCGGAGGCCCGCGACAGTGCGAGGACGGCGGGTACGAGGAGTCCCGCGGCGGCGGCGAACGGCGCGGCCGGAATCGGGAGCAGGGCGAGGCCGAGGGCCAGGGCGGCGGCGAGCGCGCCGCGCGGGGCGCCGTGGCCGAGGAGCAGCCGGATCAGGAACAGCAGCACCGCGAGCGGTACGGCCACCGCCGGCGCGGCCCCGGCCAGCGCGGCCGCCCCCGCGGCGGCGGCGGCGAACAGCGCGAGCGTGCCGAAGAGCAGCGGCCTCAGCCCGTCGGCGAAGTCGTCCAGGGCCCGGCTCCCGGCGAGGCGGCGCCGGGCTCGGGCCGCGAAGACGGCGCCGGCCAGGTGCGCGGGGGCGACGGCTGCGGCCAGGGCGAGGCCGAGCGGGGTCCCGTGCCGGTGGACGGCCCAGCCGAGGGCGGCCGCGGCGAGCAGGTACACCGCGACCGGGAAGCGGCTGCCGGCGGCCCGGCCCGGCCGCCCGAGGGCGGCCACCGTGGCGAGCACCGCGACGGCCCCGGCCCAGGGCACCCCGGCGGCGGCCGCGCCGAGGGCGAGGGCGCCGGGCAGCAGGGCGTAGCCGAAGCCCCGTACCGCCTCGGGGCCGACGGGGATCCCGGCGTGCGGGGCGGGCGCGGTCTGCGCGCGGGGGGTCCGGGCGTAGAGCTCCTCGGCGAGGGAGAAGACGTCGCGGTGCCGGAACCGGGCGGCGGTGCGGTCGGTGATGCCGTGCGCCTCCAGCCCGGCGGCGATCTCCAGCGGGTCCACGGCGCGCTCGCACAGGTCGCGGTGGCGGTGGAGCAGCGCCTTGACGGGGTCTCCGGCGGGCCTGCGGCGGGGCGCGGGCCCGGCGGGTACGGCTTCGTCCAGGGGGATGGTCATGCCAGCGCCTCCGCGCTCGTGACGGGCACGGCGACGCGCGCCGTGCCGGACGCCCGGCCGGGCTCCGCGGCGGACGCGCCGGGGTCCGGGCCGACCGCACCGGCGACCGGGGCCGGATCCGCGTCCGGGACCAGGTCCGCATCCGAGTCCGGGTTCCGGACCTGCGCCGGGACCTCGGCCGCGGCCCGGCCGGCGCCCGCGGCCCCGGCGGGAGCCGCGGCCCACGTCGGGGTCGCCCAGTGCCCGGGGACCCGCGCCTCGGGCGGCTGCTCGAAGGGCACCCCGGAGCCGGCCCCTTCGGGCCGGGCCGGGCCGCGGGCGAGCAGCCAGAGGTAGGACTCGTGGAAGGCGGTGACGTTCTGCTCGACCGTGAAGAGCTCCAGGGCCCTGGCCCTGGCGGCGGCCCCGAGCCGCTGGGCCCGCTCGGGGTCGTGCAGCAGGGCGACGCAGGCCTCGGCGAGCGCGCGCGGATTGCGCGGCGGCACCACGAGCCCGGTCCCGCCGATCACCTCGCAGACGGCGCCGACGTCCGTGGACACGGTGGCCCGGCCGCAGAACATCGCCTCGGCCAGGGCGATGGGGAAGCCCTCGATGACGGAGGAGAGCACCACCACCCGCCCGGCGCCGTACGCGTCGGCCGGGGTGGGCGCCTCGGGCCCGCCGACCTCCTCGAAGGTGACCGGGCTCTCGCCGACGGCGTGGGCGTCGGCCGCCTCGTCCGGGAAGAGCTGTGCGGCGAGCGAGCGGCAGTCGGCGAGGTACTGGACGGCCGCCGCCCCCGCGGCGACGGCCGTCGAGAAGATCCGCAGCCGGGTGCGCGGCGCGGCCTTGCGCACCTCGGCGAAGGCGTGCAGCAGGGCGATCAGGTCCTTGGCGGGCTCTATGCGGCCCACCCACACGAGCGTGTCGGGGTCCCCGGAGGCCGGGTCCTCGCCGACGGCGGCGAATCGGTCCGCCTCCATCCCGGGGTAGACGGTGCGCAGCCGCTCGCGCGAGGCCCCGCACCGCTCCTGCCAGCGCCGGGCGTGGGCATTGCCGGGGGTGAGCAGGTCGGCACGGGCGTAGATCTCGCCGGCCAGCCGGGTGTGGAAGGCGGCAAGCAGGGCCCGTACGGCCGGCCGCTCTTCCTGCGAGGAGCTCTCCAGGTAGTGGGCCCGGAGCTGGACGCCGTACTCGGTGACGAGCAGCGGGGTTCCGAAGAAGCGTTTGGCCAGCAGTCCGGGCAGCGACGCCACCCCGCCGGCCGCCGCGTGGCAGACATCGACCTCGCGCAGGCCCTCGTACCAGTCCAGGGACAGCGGCCGCAGCTGCCGCTCGAGCTCGTCCACGAACTCCAGCAGGTCGGCGACCTGGGCCCGCTGCACGGCCCGGTTCGCGCCGGGGGCCCGGCAAGCGGACTCCGCCGCGCGCACGGCCGTCTCGGAGCGCAGTGCGGCGCACAGACCGCCCTGGTCCCAGGCGAGTTCGGCCAATGCGTACAGTCCGTCGGCGAACCGCACGGCGTCGGCCCGGCAGATGCCCCGGACCAGTTCGGTGAAGGCGCCGGCGAAGCGGCGGCGCTCGCGGCGCCCGTAGCTGCGCCCGTCGTCGGCCGGCGCCCACAGGGGGGCGGTGCTGACCCGGGTGACGTGGGCGGGAAGCGGAACCCGGCCGCGCTCCTCCTGTTCGGCGCTGCGGCTCAGCGCGTAGAGCTCGAACTCGTGCTGCGGGAGGCCGCGCACGAGCCGGTCGCACCACAGCCTGGCTTCTCCCGTCGCATACGGATAACCACCTTCCGTAAGCAGTCCGATCCGCACGAGTGGCACCCCCGATCTCCCGTCGCAGGCGGTCTCCGTCGGTCCGGCGACCCGCCGGATACGAACTCAAGCGGATATGCCGAAGGCGCGACGGACGGTTGTCCGTCGCGCCACCGGAAGGGGTGAAGAGTCGTAACTTTCCCGTACGGTTCGCGTTCGAGCACGCTAAGAAGGACTAGGAGCGTGCCGGCACCTTGTCCGGACGGGGTGCGGCGAGGCCGCGGCGGCGCAGTCGGCGCTCGGCCGCCAGCGCCGGGTCCAGGGCCGGTACGGCCGCCAGGAGTTGACGGGTGTAGGCGTGCGCCGGCCGGTCGTACACCTCGTCGACCGGGCCCTCCTCCACGATCGCCCCGCCCCGCATGACCGCCACCCGGTCGCTGACCTGCCGGACCACCGCGAGGTCGTGCGCGATGAAGACCAGCGCGATGCCCAGCTCCCGCTGGAGCTCGGCCAGCAGGGCGGTGACCTGCGCCTGCGTGGTCACGTCGAGGGCGGAGACGGGCTCGTCGCAGACGATCAGCCGGGGCCGGGGCGCCAGCGCCCGGGCGATGCCGACGCGCTGGCGCTGGCCGCCGCTGAACTCGTGCGGGTAGCGGTCGTAGTGCGCCTCCTCCAGCCCGACGCGGACCAGCAGTTCGCCGACCCGGGCCCGGATCACGGACTCCTCGCGCTCTCCGGCCGCGCGCAGCGGATCGGCGATGGACTCGCCGATGGAGCGGCGCGGGTTGAGCGAGGACACCGGGTCCTGGAAGACCATCTGCACGCCCGCGGCCACGCCCGCCACCTCCCGGCCCGCGTGGCGCACCTGCCCGGAGCCCGGTTCCAGCAGTCCGACGAGCATCCGCCCGAGCGTGCTCTTGCCGCTGCCGCTCTCCCCCACGATCCCGAGCGTCTCCCCGGCCCGCACGGCGAGCGAAACCCCGTCGACGGCGGCCACCCGCCGCTTGCCCCGCCCGAACTCCTTGCGCAGCGAGAACGCTTCGACGACGGGCGCTTCGTCCACGGGTGCCTCCGCGGCGGCCCCGGGGCCCGGTTCCGCCCCCGGCCGGGCCGGGCGCGGCACGTCCAGCCTCGGCACCGCCGCCAACAGGGCCCTGGTGTACGGGTCGGCGGGCGCCGAGAGGACCGAACCGACCGGCCCCCGCTCCACCGCGGAGCCGTCCCGCATGACCAGCAGCTCGTCCACGCTCTCCGCCGCCACGCCCACGTCGTGGGTGACCAGGAGCAGGCCGAGGCCGCGCTCCTCGCGCAGCCCGTGGAGCAGGTCGAGGATCTGCGCCTGGACGGTGACGTCCAGCGCGGTGGTCGGCTCGTCCGCGATCAGCAGCCGCGGCTCGCACGCCAACGCCATGGCGATCAGCGCCCGTTGGCGCATGCCGCCGCTGAACTCGTGCGGGCGCGCCCGGGAGCGGCGTACGGCGTCGGGGATGCCCACCCGGTCCAGCACCTCCACGGCCCGGGCCCGGGCGGCGCGCCGCGAGACGTCGGCGTGGATGCGGTACACCTCGGCGATCTGGTCGCCGATGGCGTAGTACGGGTCGAGGGAGCTCAGCGGGTCCTGGAAGACCATGGCGGCCACGGCGCCGCGCAGGGCGCGCAGCTCGGCCGGGGAGGCGGAGCCGACTTCGGTGCCGCCGACCCGGACGGAGCCGCCGAGCCGGGCCCCGGTGCCCTGCTGGAGCCCCAACAGGGCCGCCGCGACGGTGGACTTGCCGCTGCCGGACTCCCCCACGAGGCCCAGGGCCCGCCCCTGCTCCAGGGTGAAGGAGATCCCGTCGACGGCCCGGACGAACTCCCCCGGCGCGCCCACCGGGAAATCGACCACGAGGCCGCTCACTTCCACCAGCGAGTCGGTCGTCATGCCAGGGCCACCCTTCGGTCCGCGACGGCGTACAGCAGGTCGGCGACGGCGCCCGCGACCACGACGGCCGTGCCGATGGTGAGGACGACGCCCACCACGACGGGCAGGTCCACCACCCGCACCCCGTCGATCAGGGTCTTGCCGAGTCCGGGGATGCCGAACAGCGACTCGGTCAGCACGGCGCCGCCGATCATCGTGCCGAAGTCCACCGCGCTGAGCGCGATCACCGGGGCCACGGCGCCGCGCACCGCGTGCCGGGTCACGATCGCCCGCTCCCCCACTCCGTAGGCGCGGAAGGTGCGGATGTGGTCCTCGGCGAGCGTTTCGAGCGTGGAACTGCGGGTGATGCGGGCGTACTTGGCGCTTTCGAAGAAGCCGAGCGTGACCCAGGGCAGCAGCAGGTTCCAGGCCCACTGCTCCGGGTCCTCGCCGAACGGCACGTACGTCGGGAAGGGCAGCCACTGGAGGTAGGCGCAGACGGCCATGAGCAGCAGCAGCCCGAGGATGAAGACGGGGGTCCCGGTGGCGGCGAGGGTGAGCACGGTCAGTGCCCGCTCGGTGAACCCGCCCCGGCGCAGCGCGGACAGCAGTCCGGTGCCGACGCCGATGACGAGCCAGATCACCAGCGCGCCGAGCGCCAGCGACAGGGTGGCGGGGAGCCGCTCGATGATCAGCTCGGTGACCTCGCGGTCGTTCTGGTACGAGAACCCGAGGCAGGGCGCGTCGCAGTGCAGCACCAGCCCGGCGCCGCCGGAGTAGTCGCGGCCGACCAGCAGCCCCTGGAGGAAGTGCAGGTACTGGACGGCCACCGAGTCGTTCAGCCCGAGCTGCTCGCGCACCTGGGCGATCTGTGCCGGGCTGCACCGCTCCCCGCACGCGACGCGGGCGGGGTCGCCGGGGGCGACGTAGAAGAGGGCGTAGACGGCGATGGACAGGGCGAGCAGGACGAGCAGTGCCCCGCCGAGCCGTTTGAGCGCGAAGAGGGTCACGCGCTGCGCTCCTTCCGGGTGCCGACCCGCAGGCGCGAGCCCTCGCGCGGGTCGAGGGCCGTGCGGACGCCGTCGCCGAGGACGGTGAAGGCGAGCACGGTGACGAACAGCAGCCCGGCGGGCAGCAGGACGTAGGCGGGGTCGGCGCGGAACCAGGTCTGCGCGCTGGAGAGCATCTGCCCCCAGGAGGGGGTGGGCGGCTTCACGCCGACGCCGAGGAAGGACAGCGAGGCCTCGGTCACCATGTTGCCCGGCAGGTTGATCGCGGCGAGGGTGATGACGGGGGCGGCGAGCGAGGGCAGCAGCTCGCGGCGGGCGATCCGCCAGGTGCCGCTGCCGGACAGGCGGGCGGCGTCGACGAAGTCGAGGCCGCGCAGGGCCAGGGTCTGGGCCCGCACCATCCGGGCGGTGCCGCCCCAGCCGAGCAGGCCGATGACGAGGATCAGCAGCAGCGGGCGCGGGAACCCGGGCGGGACGACGGCGGTGAGCGCGACGCCGAGCACCAGCATGGGAAGGGCGATCATCACGTCGGTGAAGCGTCCGAGCAGCTGGCCCACGAAGCGGTTGCCGAGGGCGGCGGCCAGTCCGGCGGCGATGCCGACGCAGAGCTGGACGACGGTCGCGCCGAGCGCGACGAGCAGCGAGATCCGCGCGCCGTAGAGCAGCCGGGTGAACAGGTCGCGGCCGGTGCCCGGTTCGACGCCGAGCCAGTGGTCGCCGGAGATCCCGCCGAAGGAGCCGGTCGGGACGCCGCCGCGCGCGGAGTCCACGAGCTCGTCGTGGTAGGCGTTCGGGTCCTGGCCGGCGAGGTGCGCGAGCAGCGGCGCGGCGAGGGCGAGGAGGACGAGGACCAGCAGGACGGCGGCGGCCGCCACGGCCGAGGGCCGTGCGCGCAGCCGCCGCCAGACCTGCCGTCCGGCGCCCGGGCCCGGGGCGGTGGCCCCGGGCCCGGACGCCGGCGGGTGGGCGAGGAGCGTCATTTGACCGAGACCTGCGAGATGTCGAGGACGCCGGTCCAGTCGCTGATGACGACGTTCTTGACGTCCTTGCCGACGAGCCGCTTGTAGACCGGGTGGAAGAGCGGCACGTCGAGCGCCTGCTCGCCGATCTTCTTGTCGAGGGCGCCCCAGCGCTTGCCGGCCGCCGCGAGGTCGGTCAGCTTGGCGATCTCGTCGATCTCGGCGTTCACCGCCGGGTCGTCGAGCTGCGCGTGGTTGTAGTTGGTGCCGTTGGTCACGATCTGCCGGCCGTCGTAGATCGGCGCGAGGAAGGGCGCGCCGGACGGCCAGTCGGCGCCCCAGCGGGAGAGGAAGAAGCCGGGGGTGTTCTTGACGTCCCAGCGCTTCTCGTTGAAGGCGTTGTTCTCCAGCCCCTCCAGCTTGACGGTGATCCCGGCTGCGGCGAGCGCCTGCTGCACGGCGGTGGCGACCTCGGGGCTCGTCTGGCGGTTCTGCGCGGTGGAGTGGGTGAGGGTGATGCTCAGCCCGTCCTTGAAGCCCGCCTCGGCCAGCAGTTCCTTGGCCTTGGCCGGGTCGCCGGTCTTGCCCGCCGGGAAGTGGTCGTACGCGGTGAAGCCGAAGGCCTCCTGCTCGGGCAGGAAGGTGGTGGCCGGCTCGGCGAGGGCGGAGCCGCCGGCCGCGTTGATCACGCTGGTGCGGTTGATCGCGTAGGAGATGGCCTGGCGGACCTTCGGGTTGTCGAAGGGGGCGGTCTTCGGGTTGAAGGCCAGGTAGTTGACGTAGCCGAAGTGGCCCGTGCCGACCCGCGCCGCCAGCTCCTTGTTGTCCCCGACCTGGGCGAGTTCGGCCGGACCCAGGTTGGTGTCGGTGGTGACGGCGGCCGCGTCCGCGCCGGAGCTGGTGGACAGCCGCTGGTTGATGACCGCCGCGTCGAGCCCGGAGCGGACGTCGATCTTGTCCGGGTAGGCCTTGCGCTCCTCGTCGGTCTTCTCGTCCCAGTTCTCGTTGCGCTCGAGGGTGAGGTGTTCGCCGTCGTTCTCGTTCTTGACGACCTTGTACGGGCCGGAGGAGACGGGGTGCTCCTCGTACTTGACCCCGGTGTCCTTGGCCTTGGGCACGGGCGCGAACTGCGTCTGCGTGGCGAGGAAGGGGAACTCCCCTTCGGGCTTGCGGAGCTTGAAGGTGATCGTCTTCGCGTCGGGCACGACGATCGAGTCGAGGCCCTTGCCGCCGTCCTTGTACGGGCCCTCGTACGCCTCCCCGCCGACCAGCCAGTCGCGCAGGTACGGGGCGCCGCCCGACAGCTCGGCGGCGAAGGAGCGCTCGATGCCGTACTTGATGTCCGCGGTGGTGATCGGCGAGCCGTCCTCGTACTTCAGCCCGTCCTTGAGCGTGTACGTCCACTCCGTCGCATCGGCGTTGGGCTTGCCGAGGTCGGTGGCCAGGTCGGGCACCACCTTGGCGCCGGCCGGGCCGGCCTCGCGGTTGCGGGTGGTCAGCGTGCGGAAGACGAGCGAGGGGACGTTGCCGCCGCCGGAGGTGTAGAGCCGGGCGGGGTCGAAGTCGCTCTGCGGCTCGTTGTTGAGGACGGTGAGCGTGCCGCCCTTCTGCGGGGCGCCGGCGGCGCCCGAGGCGCCCGGCTTGTCCGCGGCCTTGTCCGCGCCGTCCTTGGGCCCGCAGGCCACGACGCCTCCGGCCAGTACGAGGCTGACGGCGGCGGCTGCGGCTGCGCGGCGCGATATCTGGGACTGACGGGGCATGGCGGGGAGGACCTCTCGGCGTGGAACGGGACGGGGAAGGGGCCACGCGAGGGCAACGGTCGACGTCGGTGCGGCCGGCGGTGTGCCGACGGCTCAACGGAAGATGCCGCGCCTGCGGGCGGAAGTGCCCCCGGGCGCGGCGAAGCGACGAAGAAAAGGGAAGTCGCGCGCGCTCAGGGAGGCGTCAGCGACAGAGGATGTCGGCCACGCTGTGCGCGGTCACACCAAGCAGCGCCAGCTCAATGGCGGCGCTCGCGGCGATGGTGTGATGGTGCGACATGCGGAGAACAATTACCGACCATCGGACAGCTTGTCAACGCGGTTCGTCAACTGCCGGGAAACACCCAGGGGTTGGCCTTGCACTGGATTCCGTTGACGTCCAGGGACTTCGTCTGCTGCTGCATGATCGGCGCGAGCGCGCCCGGTGTCTGGCAGCTCACGTGCCCGTGTCCGAGCCGGTGGCCGACCTCGTGGTTGATCAGCATCTGGCGGTAGGCGAACATCTCGTCCGCGCCGTACGTCGCCGAGCCCTGCGCCCAGCGGTACGCGTTGATCATCACGCGGTCGGTGGACGCGGAATCGCAGGAGACGTTGTCGACGGTGGTGTCCAGCCCCGACTTGCGGCACCAGACGCCGGTGGTCCCCGGACTGGCCAGCGTGATGACGAAGTCGGCCTCGCCGCCCGGCACCCGCTCGAAGGTCTTCGTACCGCCGTGGCCCCAGCTGCGGTCGTCGTTCAGGGTGCGGTGGACGGCCTCGGCGAACAGCTGCGGGTCCAGTCCGAGCCCCTGTTCCACGTCGACGCGGTAGCGGACCACCTTGCCCTTGCCGGGCGCGGGGGCGAGGCCCGGCACGGTGTCGAAGGTGCCCGGGCCCTTCAGCTTCTCGTCGATCGGGAGTCGCTGCGCCATCTTCTGCTCGTACGAGAGCTCCGGCGCGGCCGGCGCGGCCCGCACGGCCGCGGAGGGCTCGGGAGTCGGGCGGCCGTCGGAGCGCGAGGCGGCCGAATTGCCCTGGACGGAATGGCTGTTGGCGTCGTCGGAGGCGCGCGCCGCGGTCTTGCCGCCGTCCCCTTCGGAGGCCACCTGGCCCGCGACGACGACGGCGAGCACGGTGGTGACGGCCGCGGCGGCCATGCCGGTGTAGGTGCGGACCTTCAGGCCCCGCCCGGACCCGGGCCGCTGCTCCGGCTCGGCGGCGGTGACGGCGGGGGCGGCGGGGGCTGTCTGCTCTACACATCTGGCCATCAAGGACATCGCCCGCCAGGCGGGGGTGTCGGAGAGCGCGGTCTCCTTCGCGCTCAACGACCGGCCGGGAGTCCCCGAGGGCACCCGCGCCCGTGTCCGCAAGGTCGCCGAAGAGCTCGGCTGGCAGCCCAACAGTGCGGCCCGCGCCCTCTCCGGCGAACGGTCCGGCGCCGTCGGGCTGGTCCTCGCCCGGCCGGCCCACACCCTCGGCGTCGAGTCCTTCTTCCTCCAGCTGGTCTCCGGCACCCCCGCGGTCCCGTCCCCCGGCCGGCTCGCCTCCCTCCCCCTGGACCCCGAGGGCCGGACCTGGATCCGGCTCGACGGCCCGGGCGGCAGCGAGGCCTGGCTGATCGGCTGGCCGCCGGGCACCGGCACCGGCTGGCACGACCACGCCGAGTCCCGGGGCGCGTTCACCACCGCGCGGGGCCGCCTCACGGAGAACTCCCTGACGGTGCGGCTGCCCGCGGAGGGCTGGCACTCCCTCTCCCTGGCTCCGGACGTGGACCGCACGCGCGCGCTGGGGCCGGGCACCGGGCGGGCCTTCGGCGAGCACCACGTGCACGAGGTGCTGAACGAGTCCGGGACCGAGCACGCGATCTCGGTCCACGCCTACCACCCGCCGCTCCCCCTGATCCGCCGCTACAGCCGCACCGGCCCGGTGCTCACGCTGGAGCAGGTCGAGCGCCCGGCGGACTGGCAGTGACCGGCATCGACGCCCTCGTGGACCGGCTGCGCACCACCTACACGCGGGTGGAGCCGGCCCAGGCGCACGAGGAGCACCTGGCCGGGGCCCTGCTGGTCGACATCAGGTACCAGGCCCTGCGCGAGCGGGACGGGCTGATCCCGGGCGCGCTGGTGATCGAGCGCAACGAGCTGGAGTGGCGCCTGGACCCGGAAGGCTCGCACCGCCTGCCGCAGGCCACGGACCACGGCATCCGGGTCATCGTCATCTGCAACGAGGGCTACGCCTCCACCCTGGCGGCGGCTTCCCTCCACGCGCTGTCCCTCTCCCGCGCGACGGACCTCACGGGCGGCTTCCAGGCCTGGCGCGCGGCAGGCCTCCCGGTGACCGCACGTCCTGACCCCGGCACGTCCTGACCCCGGCACGTCCCGGCCCAGCACGTCCCGACCCGTCCCGGCCCCGGGGGCCGGCCCCTCCCGGAGCGGGCTCAGCCCCCGGGGTACCCCAGGTCGTCGGCGTCGGAGTCCTCGGCGCCCTCCGCCTCCAGGGCGCGGCGGACCACCCGCAGGGCCATGCCCTCCGGGTACCCCTTGCGGGCGAGCATCCCGGCGAGTCGCCGGAGCCGCTTGTCCCGCTCCAGGCCCCGGGTGGAGCGGAGCTTGCGCTCCACGAGCTCCCGGGCGGTCTCCTCCTCCTGGTCGGAGTCCAGCTGTTCCAGGGCGTCCTGTACGAGGACGGCGTCCACCCCCTTGGTGCGCAGCTCCTGGGCGAGCGCCCGGCGGGCCAGACCCCGGCCCCGGTGCCTGGACTCGACCCAGGCCCCGGCGAACGCGGCGTCGTCGATCAGGCCCACTTCCTCGAACCGGGAGAGGACCTGCTCCGCCACCTCTTCGGGGATGTCCCGCTTGGCCAGCGCGTCCGCGAGCTGCCGCCGGGCGCGCGGCATCCCGGTGAGCAGGCGAAGACAGATCGCCCGCGCCTGCTCCTCGGGACTCTGGGGCGGCAGCTCCTGACGGCCGGCGCGGTCTTCCCCGCGACGGCCTTCCCGGCCGGCGCCCCCGCGCCGGCCTTCACGACTGCCCGCACGGCGGCCCTCACGACGGCCTTCCCGGCCGTCTGCGCCATCGCCCCTTTCCTGCTCCAACACGGATCAGCTCTTGGCGACGGCGGCCTTGGCCGCCGTCTTGGCCTTCGACGCGGGGGCGGGCACGGCCGGCGTCTCGGCGGACGCGTCCGCGCCGGCCTCGGCAGCGACGGCGGTGGCAGCGGCGTCCTTGCGGACACCGACGCCCAGCTTCTCCTTGATCTTCCGCTCGATCTCGTCGGAGAGGTCGGGGTTGTCGCAGAGGAACTTGCGCGCGTTCTCCTTGCCCTGGCCGAGCTGGTCGCCCTCGTACGTGTACCAGGCGCCGGCCTTGCGCACGAAGCCGTGCTCCACGCCCATGTCGATCAGGCCGCCCTCGCGGCTGATGCCGTGGCCGTAGAGGATGTCGAACTCGGCCTGCTTGAAGGGCGGCGCGACCTTGTTCTTGACGACCTTGACGCGGGTGCGGTTGCCGACCGCGTCCGTGCCGTCCTTGAGGGTCTCGATGCGGCGGATGTCGAGGCGCACGGAGGCGTAGAACTTCAGCGCGCGGCCACCGGTGGTGGTCTCCGGCGAGCCGAACATCACACCGATCTTCTCGCGGAGCTGGTTGATGAAGATCGCGGTGGTCTTGGACTGGCTGAGCGCACCGGTGATCTTCCGGAGGGCCTGGCTCATCAGACGGGCCTGGAGACCCACGTGCGAGTCGCCCATCTCGCCCTCGATCTCCGCACGCGGTACGAGCGCCGCCACGGAGTCGATGACGATGAGGTCGAGCGCGCCGGAGCGGACGAGCATGTCCACGATCTCCAGCGCCTGCTCGCCGGTGTCCGGCTGGGACAGGATGAGGTTGTCGGTGTCGACACCGAGGGCCTTGGCGTACTCGGGGTCGAGCGCGTGCTCGGCGTCGATGAAGGCGACGGTGCCGCCGGCCTTCTGCGCGTTGGCGACGGCATGGAGGGTCAGGGTGGTCTTACCGGAGGACTCCGGCCCGTACACCTCGACCACGCGGCCGCGCGGCAGCCCGCCGACGCCGAGCGCGATGTCCAGCGCGGTCGACCCGGTCGGGATGACGTCGATGGGGTCGTTCGGCTTGTCGCCGAGACGCATCACGGCGCCCTTGCCGAACTGCCGTTCAATCTGTGCGAGAGCGGCGTCGAGAGCCTTCTCACGGTCGGTGCCTGCCATGGGTTCCACCCGATTTGCTTGAGTCGATCGCTTCACGCCATTGACGCTAACGCCTGCCACTGACAACGCGGTCCCACGTCCGGTTTGACTGTGGACAACCCATGAGAATGCGTGTTCGATTTCCCTGTCAAGCGCGCCACGCCGGACCCGTCCGCCACGCCCGCGGTGGCATGATCCACTGCCATGACGGACGACACCTCCAGCATGTTCCCCGCCGGCCGGACCGCGCTCATCGTGCGGATACCCGAGGCCGACCCCGTCGTCGGCGCCTGGCGGGACCGGCTCGACCCCGCCGCCCGGACCGGGGTCCCGGCGCACGTCAGCGTCCTCTACCCGTTCCTGGACGAGAGCCGGATCGACGATTCCACCCTCGCCGACCTCACCGCGGTCCTGTGCCCCCACCCCGCCTTCGACGTTCGCTTCGAGCGGACCGGCCGGCTCCCGGGGCTGCTGTACCTCGCCCCCGAGCCGGACGCCCCGCTGCGCCGGCTGACCCTGGCGGCCGCCGAGCGCTGGCCGGAGGCCCCGCCCTACGGCGGCCGCCACCCCGACCCGGCCCCGCACCTCACCGTGGCCCAGCGCGCACCGGCGGCGGCCGAGGACGCCGCCGAGGCGGACCTCGCCGGGCGGCTCCCCTTCACCGCCCGCGTCCGCTCGGTGGAGCTGGTGGTGTACGACGGCACGGCCTGGCGCGAGCGCGCGAGGTTTCCCCTGCGCGCACCCGGAAAGGGAAAGTGACAACCACGGGTTGACACTCTTCTGACTGTCAACCTAGGGTTGCGTCCATGACGAACCCTTCGGTGGAACCTGTCCGCATGACCAATCCGGTACGCCTCGACGACCTCATCGAGGCCATCAAGAAGGTCCACACCGACACCCTGGAGCAGCTCAGCGGCGCCGTCGTCGCCGCCGAGGCCCTCGGGGACGTCGCGGACCACCTCATCGGCCACTTCGTCGACCAGGCCCGCCGCTCCGGCGCCTCCTGGACCGACATCGGCCGCAGCATGGGCGTCACCCGCCAGGCCGCCCAGAAGCGGTTCGTCCCCAAGGCCGACAAGGAGGGCGACGCGGGACTCAATCCCCAGCAGGGCTTCGGCCGCTTCACCCCCCGCGCCCGCAACGTGGTGGTGACCGCGCAGAACGAGGCCCGCGCCGCCGGCAACACCGAGATCCGCACCGAGCACCTCGTCCTCGGGCTGCTGGCCGAGCCCGACGGCCTCGCCGCCCACGCCATCGCCGCCCAGGGGATCGCGGCCGACGACGTACGCGCCGCCGTGACGACCGCCCTGCCCCCGGCCGTGGAGGACGTCCCCGAGCTGGTCCCCTTCGACGTCTCCGCGAAGAAGGCCCTGGAACTCACCTTCCGCGAGGCCCTGCGCCTGGGCCACAGCTACGTGGGCACCGAGCACGTCCTGCTCGCGCTCCTGGAGCTGGAGAACGGGACGGGTCCGCTCAGCGGCCTCGGCGTGGACAAGGACGCCGTCGAGATCTGGGTCAACGACGCCCTGGCAGCCGTACTCGGCGCCTCGGACGGGACCGCGAAGTAGAGGCGTCCGCGTCGTCGGTCAGTGCGTACCGCTTCACGTACGCGCCCAGGAACGCCTGGAGCGTGGCGACGGCGGGGATCGCGATGAGCGCCCCGACCGCGCCGAGCAGGGCGGTGCCGGCGATGACCGATCCGAAGGCCACCGCCGGGTGGATGTCGACCGTCTTCGAGGTCAGCTTCGGCTGGAGCACGTAGTTCTCGAACTGCTGGTACACCACCACGAATCCGAGCACGTACAGCGCGTACCAGGGGTTGACCGTGAAGGCGAGCAGCATCGGCAGCGCGCCCGCCAGGTAGGTGCCGATGGTGGGGATGAACTGGGACACCAGGCCCACCCACACCGCGAGCGCGGGCGCGTACGGAATGTCGAGCACCACGAAGCAGATGTAGTGCGCGACCCCGGAGACCAGCGCCATCAGCCCGCGCGAGTAGAGGTAGCCGCCCGTCTTCGTGACGGCGATCTCCCAGGCCCGCAGCACCTCCGCCTGCTTCGCCGGGGGCAGTACGGAGCACAGCGCGCGGCGCAGCCGCGGCCCGTCGGCGGCGAAGTAGAAGGAGAACAGGCCGATGGTCAGCAGCTTGAAGAGTCCGCCCAGCACCGCGCCGGACACGTCGAGCACGCCGCTCGCGCTGTTCTGCACGTACTTCTGCAGCCAGTCCGAGTGCAGCAGGCTGTCCTGGATGTCCAGCCGGGACAGGTGCGTGTGGAAGGTGTCGTTGATCGAGCCGATCAACGAGTCGAGATAGCCGGGGAAGCCTTCCACGAGGTCGATGATCTGCGAGGCGAGGATCGAGCCGAGCAGGGTGACGAAGCCTGCGGACGCGACGAACACCCCCAGGAACACCAGGAAGGCGGCGAGCCCGCGGCGCACGCCCCGGGCCGCCATCCTGGCCACGGCCGGTTCGATGGCGAGCGCGAGGAAGAACGCGATCAGGATGTTGACGAGCAACCCGATCAGCTGGTGGAAGGCCCAGCTGCCGAGCTGGAAACAGGCGACGAGGGCCAGTACGAGGACCACCGCGCGCGGCAGCCAGCGCGGCATCCGCGCGTCCGCGGGCGCGGGGGCCGCGGGCGCGCCGCCGCCGGGCGGACCTCCCGGGGCCCTTCCGGGGGCGCCCCCGGGGCCGCCGGCGCCGGTCCCGCCATCGCCGCCCGGGCCCTCGGGAACCTCTTCGGGCGGCCGGCCGGTCGTCGTCTCTTCAGTCGCTGCCACGGGTCCAAGTCTGTCCCACCGGCCGCCTGTGCGAGGAACCTTGCGGGCCCCTGCCCTCGATCAGCGCAGCGAAGCGGGCACACCGACCGCCGAACACACCGCGCGCCACACGTCCTTGGCCTCCCAGCCGGCGTCCAGCGCCTCGTGGACCGTGCGGCCCCCGAGCTCCGTCATCACGTGGTCCCGCGCGAAGGAGTCCGCGTAGCCCGCGCCGAAGTGCTCGGCCATCCGCTCCCAGAAAATCGTCAACCGCATGCCTCCAGTATCCCGCCCCGGAGAGTGCACCGGACCCGTTCCCGCCCCCTCGGCGCCCCACGGGCCCCTACGGTTTCCCGCATGCCTGGAGACCAAGCCCCCGCCCCGGCGGCGCCGAGCCCGGCGGCCCGCGCCGAGCAGTTCATCTGGCTCACGGCCCGGGTCCTGGAGCAGCGGCGGTTCGCGTTCCACTTCCTCGGCGGGGGCGCCGACCCGGTGGACGCGGCCCTCGGCGCGTACCTCGGCGACGACGGCGGGTACGGCCACGCCCTCGACCCCGACGTGCGCGGACCGCTGAGCCACCCGCTGCACGCCGCCCACGCCCTGCGCGTCCTGGACTCCCTGGGCCGCTGCGCCGGACAGCGCGTCGAGCGGCTCTGCGCCCACCTGTCCCGGGTCTCGACCCCGGACGGGGCGCTGCCGGCGACCTCCCCGGCCGCCGGAGGCTACCCGGCGGCCCCGTACCGGCCCCCGCACGACGATCCGCCCGGCGACCTGGCGACCACCGGCCCCGCCGTCGGCATCCTGCACCGCAACCGGGTCTGGCACGCGTGGCTGTTCCGGGCGACGGACTTCTGCTGGGACCGGGTGGAGAACCTGCGCCGTCCGCACCCGCATGAGATCCAGGGCGCGGTGTCCTTCCTGGACGGGGTCCCCGACCGGGCCCGGGCCTCGGCGGCCGCCGACCGGCTGGGGCGGCTGGTGCGCGAGCGGCGGCTCGTCGTACTGGACCCCGCGCGGCAGGACGCGTACCCGCCGGTGCCCGGCCTGGCGCCGGGCGGGCACCTCCACCCGTACGACTTCGCCCCGCGCCCCGCGTCCCTGGCCCGGGGCTGGTTCACCGACGCGGAACTGCGCGGCTCGCTGCGCCACCTGGCCGGGCTGCAGCAGCCGGACGGCGGCTGGCCGGTGCACCGCGCGGACTGGGCGCCGGGCAGCGCGCTGGAGCGGCGCCCGATCGCCACGCTGGAGGCCCTGCTGACGCTGCGGGCCTACGGCCTGATGACCGGGCCTAGCCTCCCAGGGCCCGCAGCCCCGCGGTGACCGCGACGGCCGCCGCGACCACGACGAGGAAGGGGGCCCGCAGCAGCAGGGCGACCCCGGCGGCCGCGAGCCCGGCGGCGCGGGCGTCGAGCACGAGCTCGTGGCCGGTGGCGAAGGTCTGCTGCGCGGTGAGCGCGGCGAGCAGCGCGACCGGCAGGAGCGCGGCCAGCTCGCGCACCGCGGGCCGCTCCAGGGCTCCGGCGGGGACGAGCAGCCCGGCGAGCTTGACCCCGTAGCAGCCGACGACGGTGAGTCCGATGGCGATCCAGACGTTCACGGGCGGCGTCCCTTCATCCACAGCACGATCGGCGCGGCCAGCGCCGCGATCAGTACGGGCACCCCCGCGGGGAGCACGGGCAGCAGGCCCAGCCCCAGGACGAGGGCGAGGGCGGCGACGGCCCGCTCGGTGCCGGTCTTCAGCATCGGCGCGAGCAGCGCGAGGAAGACGGCGGGCCCGGCGGCGTCCAGCCCCCACGCCCTGGTGTCCCCGATGGCCTCGGCGCCGAGCGCGCCGAGCAGGGTGGTGAGGTTCCACAGGACGTACAGGCTCAGCCCGGTCACGGTGAAGCCGAGGCGCGCCGACTTCCGGTCGGGCTGGGCGAGGGCCACCGCGGTGGTCTCGTCGATCACCCAGTGCGCGGCGAAGGGCCGTATGCCCTTGGGGAGCGCGAGCAGCTGGGACAGCCGCAGCCCGTAGAAGGCGTTGCGGGTCCCGAGGAAGAAGGCACCGGCGGCGGCCGTGAACGGATTCCCTCCCGCGGCCAGGGCTCCGACCAGCGCGAACTGCGAGGCCCCGGTGAAGACCAGCAGGCTGAGCACGCACGCCTGCAGGGTGCTCACCCCGGATCCGGCTGCCGTCACCCCGAAGGCGAAGCCGGACAGTCCGACCGCCACTCCGACGCCGAGCGCGTCCCGTACGACGGCGGCGCGCGGCTTGTCCACCGGCTCGACCCCGTCGGGTACCTCTTGTATGGCCATCTGATGTTCTCCCACGCCCCGAACATACGGAGGGAGCGCCTCGCGGGTCTTGTACGTTCTTGCACCACGCACGAGGTGGTCGCAGACCCTGACGCCGACGCTGGCCGAGGCCCGCACCCTGTCCGAGCCCGCGCGGCGCGGGCGTCCTAGCCGTCCCCGTCCCGGCGCCGCAGCGGCTCACCGAGCAACCCGGTGAGCTCCGCCTCCACGGCGGCGAGCAGCCCCGCGCCCCAAACGCACAGGGTCTGCTCCCAGGGATGGCCGAAGGTGCCGAAGAGCAGGTCGGGTTGGAGGTAGAGGTAGTAATCGCCGTTCGGGTAGACCTCGCCGGGCCATTCCGGCTCGCCGGGACCGCCCACCCGGTGGGGGTCGAAGTCGTGGCCGGTGTGCTGCCAGTCGAGCCGGTGCAGCCGCTCCCCGGGCGGCGTGAGGGCCCGCAACGCGGGTCGCAGGATCCGGTCCAGCCCGTCGGTCAGCTTCTCCGTGAGCCGCCAGTTCACGGGCCCGGGGCCACCACCCGGGATCCTGCGCGCCGCCGTTGAGGGACCGCACCCGGCCGCCCTTCGCCGGGGCCATCGCCGCGAACTCCGCCACCAGCAGCGACCGCTCCGCGCCGGCCGTGAACCCGGCCGTCGCCAGCTCCTCGGCCAGGCCCGGCGGATCGGCCCCGTACACCTTCCACCGGACCGGCTCGCTCCGCGCCCCGAAGGCCTCCTGCCGGCGCCGCACCAGCTCCGCGAGCTCCTCGCGCCCGGTGTCCGTCAGCGGCCGGTGGCCGACCGCGCCGTGCGTGCCGTAGTGGGTCCGTACGAGGGGCCCGTCCCGCTCCACCACCGCGCCCGGCGGCGGCCACCGGGGCGCGAGCCCGCGCACCTGCGCCTCGTACGCACCCCACACCCCTGCCTGCTCCGACCCGTCCACCGGCGGAGCCTAACCGGCCGCCCGTTCCCGCCGGTAGGCGCCCGGCGGGACCCCCACGATGCGGGTGAAGTGCCGGTTCAGGTGCGGCTGGTCGGTGAAGCCGACGGTGACGGCCGCCTCCGCCGGCGGGGTCCCCGCGTCGAGCAGCCGGCGCGCGCGGCGGACCCGGGCGTCGGTCAGCCAGGTGTGCGGCGGCATGCCGTACCGGTCCCGGAAGGCCCGCAGCAGGGCGAACGGGCTGGTGCCCAGCTCCGCCGCGAGCTGCTCCAGCGACGGCGGCTCGCCCATCCGCTCCTCCAGCACGGCCCGGGCCCGCTCCGCGTCGGCGGCGCCCGCGCGGCCCGCCGCACGGGCCGGCAGCGGCCCGGCGTGCCGGGTCAGCATCCGGGCCACCACGCCGCGCAGCAGGGTGTCGGCGGCCAGCGCGTTGCCGGCCTCGGCGGCCCGGTGGACCTCGGTGATCATCCGCGAGGCCTGCGGGTCGGTGACGATGTCGGCGGTGAAACCGGGGGTTCCGCGCAGCGTCCCGATCTCCTCGGCCACCTCGGTGATCAGCGCCCGGGAGGGGTAGAGGGTGGCGTAGGCCCAGCCCTCGGGGACCCCGGCGCGGGCGGTGTGCGGGACCTCGGGGTTGATCAGGACCACGCTGCCGGGGCCGGCCCGGACGGTGCCGGCCGGCAGGCCGATCTCCTCGATGCCGCCGGTGACGGCCGCGATGACGTACCCGTCGTGGGCGTGGCGCGGGAAGGTGTGGCGCACGTAGTGGGCGCGCAGGAGGTCCAGCCCGGGCAGTTCCGCGTACTGCCAGTGCCGCGCCCACTCCCGGCGGCCCTCGTCCGCTCCGGTCCCCGCGCCCATCCCCCCATTCTGCGCCCCGCCCGGCCGGGGTGTTTCCACAGGTCCGGACGGTTGTCAGTGGGCAGGTGCACGATGGGGGCATGTCCGGTACCGCGCTCGACTCGTTCTCCCCCGCGACCCGCTCCTGGTTCACGGGGGCCTTCGCCTCGCCCACCGCCGCGCAGGAGGGTGCCTGGCGGGCGATCGGGGCCGGCTCCGACGTGCTGGTGGTGGCGCCCACCGGCTCCGGCAAGACGCTCGCCGCCTTCCTCGCCGCCCTCGACCAGCTCGCGTCGACCCCGCCCCCGGCCGAGGCGAAGAAGCGCTGCCGCGTGCTGTACGTATCGCCCCTGAAGGCCCTCGCGGTCGACGTGGAGCGCAATCTGCGCAGCCCCCTGACCGGGATCCGGCAGGAATCGGTGCGCCTGGGCCTGCCCGAGCCGGAGATCCGGGTCGGGATCCGCTCCGGAGACACTCCGCCCGCCGAGCGCCGGGCGCTGGTGACCCGGCCGCCGGACATCCTGATCACCACTCCCGAGTCGCTGTTCCTGATGCTGACCTCGGCCGCCCGCGAGGCCCTGGCCGGCATCGAGACGGTGATCCTCGATGAGGTGCACGCGGTCGCCGGGACCAAGCGCGGCGCCCATCTCGCCCTGTCCCTGGAGCGGTTGGACGAGCTGCTGCCCCGCCCGGCGCGCCGGATCGGGCTGTCGGCGACGGTCCGCCCGGTGGACGAGGTGGCCCGCTACCTCGCGCCGCGCGGCAAGGTGGAGATCGTCCAGCCGCCGTCCACGAAGGAGTTCGACCTGTCGGTGGTCGTCCCGGTCCAGGACATGGGCGAGTTGGGCGGGTCCCCCGCCACCGAGGGCAAGGAGGGCGGCGACAAGCCGTCCATCTGGCCGCACGTGGAGGAACGGATCGCCGATCTGGTCCAGGCCCACCGCTCCACGATCGTGTTCGTCAACTCCCGCCGCCTCGCCGAGCGCCTGTGCAACCGGCTCAACGAGATCGCGTACGAGCGCGCCATGGGCAGCCCGCTGCCCGAGGGCTCGCCCCCGGCCGAGATCATGGCGCAGTCGGGCGCGGCCCTGGGCGCGCCGCCGCTGCTGGCCCGCGCCCACCACGGTTCGGTCTCCAAGGAGCAGCGGGCGCTGGTCGAGGAGGACCTGAAGGCGGGCCGGCTGCCCGCCGTGGTCGCCACCTCCAGCCTGGAGCTCGGCATCGACATGGGCGCCGTCGACCTCGTCATCCAGGTGGAGTCCCCGCCGTCGGTGGCCTCGGGGCTCCAGCGGGTCGGCCGGGCCGGGCACCAGGTGGGCGCGGTCTCCACGGGCGTGGTCTTCCCCAAGTACCGGGGCGATCTGGTCCAGGCCGCCGTGGTCACCGAGCGGATGCGCACCGGTTCCATCGAATCCCTGCGGATCCCCTCCAACCCGCTGGACGTCCTCGCCCAGCAGCTGGTCGCGATGACCTCGATGGACACCTGGCAGCTGGACGACCTGATCGCCCTGGTGCGGCGGGCGGCGCCCTTCGCGGCGCTGCCCGAATCGGCGTTCACCGCCGTGCTGGACATGCTGGCCGGCCGCTATCCGTCGGACGCGTTCGCCGAGCTCAGGCCCCGGGTCGTGTGGGACCGGGTGGCCGGGACGATCACCGGCCGGCCGGGCGCCCAGCGGCTCGCGGTCACCTCCGGCGGGACCATCCCGGACCGCGGCCTCTTCGGCGTCTTCCTGGCCGGGTCGGACCCCAAGAAGGGCGGCGGCCGGGTCGGGGAGCTCGATGAGGAGATGGTCTACGAGTCCCGCGTCGGCGACGTCTTCACCCTCGGCACCACCTCCTGGCGGATCGTGGACATCACCCGCGACCGCGTCCTGGTCACCCCCGCCCCCGGGGTCCCGGGCCGGCTCCCGTTCTGGAAGGGCGACCAGCTGGGGCGCCCGCTCGAACTGGGCCGCGCGGTCGGCGCGTTCCTGCGCGAGCTCGGCGGCCTCACCGACGAGGACGCCCGACTGCGCCTGCTGGCGGCCGGCCTGGACGCCTGGGCCGCCGAGAACGTGCTGGCGTACCTCGCCGAACAGCGCGAGGCCTGCGGCCACGTACCGGACGACCGGACCATCGTGGTGGAGCGGTTCCGCGACGAGCTCGGCGACTGGCGGGTCGTCGTCCACTCCCCCTTCGGCGCCCAGGTGCACGCCCCTTGGGCGCTGGCGCTCGGCGCCCGCCTCTCCGAGCGGTACGGGATGGACGCGCAGGTCATGCACGCCGATGACGGCATCGTGCTGCGCCTGCCGGACGCGGACCTGCTCAGCATGGACGTGGACCTGCTCGACCACGATCCGGCGCGGGACCGCTCCTTCGACTTCGATGACGACAAGCCCCCGCTCGGCGCGGCGGACGTGGCCTTCGACCACGGGGACGTCAACCAGATCGTCACCGACCAGGTGGGCGGCTCCGCGCTGTTCGCCGCGAGGTTCCGCGAGTGCGCGGCGCGCGCCCTGCTGCTGCCGCGCCGCGATCCGGGCAAGCGCACCCCGCTGTGGCAGCAGCGCCAACGCGCCTCGCAGCTCCTGCAGGTGGCCTCGGAGTTCGGCTCCTTCCCGATCGTGCTCGAAGCCGTACGCGAATGCCTCCAGGACGTCTTCGACGTACCGGGCCTGACCGAGCTGATGGGCGACATCGAGGCCCGCCGGATCCGCCTCGTCGAGGTCACCACGCCCGAGCCCTCCCCCTTCGCCCGCTCCCTGCTCTTCGGCTACGTCGCCCAGTTCCTCTACGAGGGCGACTCGCCCCTCGCCGAGCGCAGGGCGGCCGCGCTGTCGCTGGACTCCCGCCTGCTGGCCGAGCTGCTGGGCCAGGCGGAGCTCCGCGAGCTGCTGGACGCGGACGTACTGGCGGAGCTGGAGCGGGAGCTCCAGTGGCTGACGGAGGAGCGGCGGGCCAAGGACGCCGAGTCCGTGGCCGACCTGCTGCGCCTGCTGGGCCCCCTCACCCCGGAGGAGCTGGCCGCGCGCGGCGCGGATCCGGCGTGGGCGCGGTCCCTCTCCGCGTCCCGCCGGGCGATCCGGGTCCGGATCGGCGGCGCGGACCACTGGGCGGCCGTCGAGGACGCGGGCCGGCTGCGGGACGCGCTGGGCACGGCGCTCCCGGTGGGCGTCCCGGAGGCGTTCACCGAGCCGGTGAAGGACCCCCTCGGCGACCTCCTCGCCCGGTACGCCCGCACCCACGGCCCCTTCACCACGGCCACCGCGGCCGCCCGCTTCGGGCTGGGCCCGGCCGTGACGGACGGCGCGCTGCACCGGCTCGCCGCGGCCGGCCGGGTGGTGCAGGGCGAGTTCCATCCGGCGGGCATCGGCCAGGAGTGGTGCGACGCGATGGTGCTGCGCCGGCTGCGCCGCCGCTCGCTGGCGGCGCTGCGCCAGGAGCTGGAGCCGGTCCCGCCGGCCTCCCTCGCCGTCTTCCTGCCCCAGTGGCAGCACCTGGGCGGGGCCCTGCGCGGCATCGACGGGCTGGCCCGCGCCATCGAGCAACTGCAGGGCGCCCCGGTCCCGGCCTCCGCGCTGGAGCGGCTGATCCTGCCGTCCCGGGTCTCGGACTACTCCCCGACGCTCCTCGACGAGCTCACCACCACGGGCGAGGTGGTCTGGGCGGGTGCGGGGGCCCTGCCGGGCAAGGACGGCTGGATCTCCCTCTACCTCGCGGAGGCCGCCCCGCTCCTCCTGCCGCCGCAGCACCCCCTGGAGCCCACCCCGCTCCACCAGGCCCTCCTGGACGCCCTCTCGGGCGGCTACGGCCTGTTCTTCCGCCAGCTCACGGACATGGTGCGCGCCCTGCACCCCGACGCCTCCGACGCCGACCTCTCCACCGCCCTGTGGGACCTGGCGTGGTCGGGCCGCCTGACCAACGACACCCTGGCCCCCCTGCGCTCCCTCCTCGGCTCGGGCCGCACGGCGGGCGCCACCGCGCACCGCGCGCGCCGCACGGTCCCCCGCGGCCGCTACGGCACGCTCACCGCCACCGCCTCCCGTACGGGTCCGCCCACGGTGTCGGGCCGCTGGTCGCTGCTGCCGGCCCACTCCCCGGACCCGACCCACCGCGCGCACGCCCTGGCCCGCACCCTGCTGGACCGCCACGGGGTGGTGACCCGGGGGGCGGTGGCCGCCGAAGGCGTGGAGGGCGGCTTCAGCGCGGTCTACCGGGTCCTGTCGGCCTTCGAGGACAGCGGCCAGGCCCGCAGGGGCTATGTGGTCGAGGGCCTGGGCGCGGCCCAGTTCGCGATGGACGGCGCCGTCGACCGCCTCCGTGCCGCGGAACGGACCCCGCCGCCCCTCGCCGCGGTGGTCCTCGCGGCCGCCGACCCGGCGAACGCCTACGGCGCGGCCCTGCCCTGGCCGCAGCCCCCGGCCGGCGCCACCCACAAGCCGGGCCGCAAGGCGGGCTCCCTGGTGGTCCTGGTCGACGGCGAGCTCACCCTCTACCTGGAGCGCGGCGGCAAGACCCTCCTCGCCTGGCCCGAGCCGGACGACCCCCGCCTCTCGGCGGCGGTCGCGGCCCTCACCGCGGCCTCCCGCACGGGCACCCTCCCCGCCCTCACGGTGGAGCGGGTCAACGCCACGGCGTCGCTGACCTCCCCGTACGGCCCGGCCCTGGAATCCTCGGGCTTCCACGCCACCCCCCGCGGCCTCCGCCTCCGCTGACGCCCCCCGCAGGTCCCCCTCGCCGTCCCCGGACCCGACGCCGAGCCCGACCCCGCCGAAGCCGGACCCGACGCCCACGCCGCCGCAGTCACCGTCCCCGAGCACCGGCAAGGCCACCCCGGGCGGCCCCGGCGCGGGCTCCGGCCAGGAGTCGCCCGCCCCTTGAGGCCGCGCCCCGGGACCTTGAGTCGCGCCCCGGGACCTTGAGCCGGACCCGGGCTCAGTCGCCCAGGACCCGCCGCAGGTAGTCGTTGCCGAACACCCGGTCGGGGTCGAGCCGGTCGCGCAGCTCCGTGAACTCGCCGAAGCGCGGGTAGACCTGGGCGAAGTACTCCGCGTCCCGCGTGTGGACCTTGCCCCAGTGCGGCCGGCCGCCGTGCGCGGTGAAGATCCGCTCGGCGGCGGTGAAGTAGGCCTGGTACGGGGTTCCCTTGTACATGTGCACCGCGATGTAGGCGGTTTCGCGGCCCGAGGCCGTCGACAGGGTGATGTCGTCCGCCGGAGCGGTCCGCACCTCCACCGGGAAGCTGATCCGCAGGTCGGAGCGGTCGACCATCGCCTTCAGCTCGCGCAGCGCCTCGACGACGCGCTCGCGCGGAAGGGCGTACTCCATCTCCACGAACCGGACCCGGCGCGGACTGGTGAACACCTTGTACGGGATGTCCGTGTAGGTCCGCGCCGACAGGGCGCGGCTCGCGATCCGGGCGATGGAGGGGATGGCCGCCGGGACCGCGCGGCCCAGCGAGTTGACGGCCTGGAAGACCCCGTTGGACAGCAGCTCGTCCTCGACCCAGGCGGGAGACGGCTCCGGGCGGGGCGGCCGGTCCCTGGCTGCGGTTGTTCCGCTTGGTGTTGCAGTTGCCGGTGTGCGGGAACCAGTAGAACTCGAAGTGCTCGTTCTCCGCGTGGTGCTGGTCGAACTCGGCGGTCACCCGGTCGAAGGCCATCGGCTCCTCACGGGCGGTCAGGAAGAAGAGCGGCTCCACGGCGAAGGTGATCGAGGTGACCACGCCGAGCGCGCCGATGCCGAGCCGGGCGGCCGCGAAGACGTCCGGGTTCTCCTTCTCGGAGCACGTGAGCAGCCGCCCGTCGGCGGTGACCAGCTCCAGGCCGCGGATCTGCGTGGCGAGGGAGGCGGAATCGCGGCCGGTGCCGTGGGTTCCGGTGCTGGTGGCGCCGGAGACCGTCTGCTCCATGATGTCGCCCATGTTCGTGAGCGACAGGCCCACCTTGGCGAGGGTCAGGTTGAGGTCCTTGAGGACCGTGCCCGCCGCCACGGTCACGGTGGCTGTGTCGGCGGACCTGTCGATCGCCTGGATCCCGGCCAGCGCCTGCGGGCGGATCAGTACGCCGTCGGTCGCGGCGGCCGAGGTGAAGGAGTGGCCCGTGCCGACCGCCTTCACCTTCAGGCCGTCACCGGCGGCCCGGCGGACCGCCTCCTGGAGCTCGCCGACCGAGGCCGGGGCCACCACGCGCACGGGCGTGGCGCTGACGTTGCCCGCCCAGTTATGCCACGCGGCGGTCCGTGTCCCGTTCTTCCCTGCTGTCCCCGTCGTCGCCATGGCTAGAAGGCTCCTCCCCTTGCGCCGGCCTCGTCAGCCGGCGGTAACCCGCGAACGCCACCGCCGCCGCGGCGGCCCCCGCCGAGATGGAGACGACGTACCCGCTCTTCGCGCCGGCCGCGTCGATGACCCAGCCGGCCACGGAGGAGCCGAGCGCGACCCCGACCGCGAGGCCGGTGCTGATCCAGGTCATGCCCTCGGTCAGCTTCGCGCGTGGTACGTGCGCCTCGATCAGGGCCATCGTGGTGATCATCGTGGGAGCGATGGCGAGGCCCGAGACGAAGAGCGCCACGGCCAGAAACGGAAGGTTCCCGGCCAGTAGGAGGGGGATCATACTCACGGCCATCGCACATATGCCCAGCACCCACCTGCGTTCGGCCTTCCCCTTGAGGTGCAGCAGGCCGAAGACGATGCCCGCGAGGCAGGAGCCGACCGCCCAGACGGCCAGGACGAAGCTGGCCGCGGCCTTGTGGCCCTGCTCCTCGGCGAAGGCCAGGGTGACCACGTCGATCGAGCCGAAGATGGCGCCCGTGGCCACGAAGGTGGCCACCAGCACCTGGAGTCCGGGGGCGCGCAGGGCGGAGGTCCGGTCGGCGTCCTCGCCGCGCGGGTGCGGGGCCGGCTCGGTGGCGCGCTGGGCGGTCAGCCACCACACGCCCACCAGCAGGCAGGCCGCGGCGACCAGCGGTCCGGCCTCGGGGAACCAGATGGTGGAGAGCCCGATGGCGATGATCGGGCCGAAGATGAAGCAGACCTCGTCGAGGACGGACTCCAGCGAGTACGCCGTGTGCAGCTCGCGCGGGGAGTCCCGGTAGATGGCCGTCCACCGGGCGCGGATCATCGAGCCCACGCTCGGCACGCAGCCGGCGAGCGCCGCGAAGACGAACAGGGTCCAGTCGGGCGCGTTGTTGGCCGCGCAGAGCAGCAGGCCGGCGACGGCGGTGACCGCCATCAGGGTCGCGGGGCGCAGGACGTGCCGCTGGCCGTACTGGTCGACCAGGCGGGAGACCTGGGGGCCGATGGCGGCGGCGGAGAGCGCGAGGGTGGCGGTGAGCGCGCCGGCCAGCGAGTAGCGGCCGGTGAGCTCGGAGATCATCGTGAGGATGCCGACGCCGACCATGGACAGCGGCAGCCGGCCTATGAGGCCGGCCGCGCTGAATCCCCGGCTCCCGGATGCGGCGAAGATCGCGCGGTAGGGACTGGGCAAGGTGCCCTCCGTAAGGGACGTCGTTGGCCCGTACAGGTTACGGCCGGACACAGGGCGCCCGCATGGGGAACGGCCGAGGGGGAAGCGGAAGTAAGGGCGGCCTTACCTGTGGTGGGGCGGATCCGGACGCCGGGCCCGTTTCCCGCCCGGCGGGCGCGGGTGGCAGGATTCGAGACATGTCTGACCAGCTCCGCGCCTTCGCCTCCGGCCCGGCCGAAGGCCCCGCCGCCCCCTACGACGCCCTCCTGCTGCTGTCCTTCGGCGGCCCCGAGGGACCCGACGACGTCGTGCCGTTCCTGGAGAACGTCACGCGAGGGCGCGGGATCCCGCGCGAGCGCCTCAAGGAGGTCGGGCAGCACTACTTCGGCTTCGGCGGCGTCAGCCCGATCAACGGGCAGAACCGCGAGCTGCTGGAAGCGCTGCGCAAGGACTTCGCGGAGCACGGGCTGGACCTGCCGGTCTACTGGGGCAACCGGAACTGGGCCCCGTACCTGGACGACGTGCTGCGCGAGATGGCCGCCGACGGCCGCCGGCGCATCGCGGTCCTCGCGACCAGCGCCTACGCCTCGTACTCGGGCTGCCGGCAGTACCGCGAGAACCTCGCCGACGCGCTCGCGCTGCTCGTCCGGGAGGGCGTGCCCGAGGCGGAGCTGCCGCAGGTCGACAAGTTGCGGCACTACTTCAACCACCCCGGCTTCGTGCAGCCCGTGATCGACGGGGTGCTGGCCTCGCTGGAGTCGCTGCCCGCGGAGGTGCGGGCCGGGGCGCGGCTGGCCTTCACCACCCACTCGATCCCGACCGCGGCCGCGGACGCCTCCGGCCCCGTCGGGGACCACACCGGGCACGGCGAGGGCGGTGCCTACGTCAAGCAGCACCTGGACGTCGCCAAGGTGATCGCCGACGCGGTCCGCGCCGAGACCGGCACCGAGCTGCCCTGGGAGCTCGTCTACCAGTCGCGCAGCGGCGCCCCGCACACCCCGTGGCTGGAGCCGGACATCTGCGACCACCTGGAGGCCCTGCACGAGGCGGGCGCCCCGGCGGTCGTCATGGTGCCGATCGGCTTCGTCTCGGACCACATGGAGGTGCTCTACGACCTCGACACGGAGGCGACGGCGAAGGCCGCCGAGCTCGGGCTGCCCGTGGCCCGCTCGGCGACGGTCGGAGCCGACCCCAGGTTCGCGGCGGCCGTACGGGACCTCGTGCTGGAGCGGGCGGCGGCGGAACGCGGGGAGGCCGTGGAGCGCTGCGCCCTCGGGCTGCTCGGAGCGAGCCATGATCTGTGTGCGGTGGGCTGCTGCCCGGCACGCGGGCCCCGGCCGGCGGCCGCGGGCGTGGACAGCCCGTACGCGTAGGCGGACAGCCCGTCCGCCCCGTTTCGCCTCGTTCGCCGCACAGGACCCAGGGAGTGGAACCGGCCGTGATCTCCGAAGTCCCCGAAGTTTCCGAAGAACTGAAGACCGAACTGCTGGAGGTGGCCCTGGAGGCCGCCCGGCGGGCGGGCGCCCTGCTGCGGGACGGCCGCCCGGCCGACCTGGCGGTCGCGGCGACCAAGTCGAGCCCGATCGACGTGGTGACCGAGATGGACATCGCGGCCGAGAAGCTGATCACCGACATCCTCGGCGAGCGCCGGCCCGAGGACGGGCTGCTGGGCGAGGAGGGCTCCGACACGGCGGGCACCAGCGGCATCCGGTGGGTGATCGACCCGCTCGACGGCACCGTGAACTACCTCTACGGGCTGCCCTCCTGGGGCGTGTCCATCGCGGCCGAGTACCGGGGGAGGACCGTGGCCGGGGTCGTGGCGGCGCCGATGCGCGGGGAGACCTTCCACGCGGTGGCGGGGCGCGGGGCCTGGCTGGGCGAGCTCCGCCTCGCCTGCCGGGCGGCCGCTCCGCTGGACCAGGCGCTGGTCAGCACGGGGTTCGCGTACGTCCAGACCCGCAAGGCCCACCAGGCCGAGGTGGCGCGGCGGATCATCCCGGTGGTCCGGGACATCCGGCGCGGCGGGTCGGCGGCGATCGACCTGTGCGACGTCGCGGCGGGCCGGCTCGACGGCTACTGGGAGCGCGGGCTCAATCCCTGGGACCTGGCGGCGGGCGAGCTGATCGCCCGGGAGGCCGGTGCGCTGACCGGCGGCCGGCCCGGTGAGCCGGCCTCGGGCGAGCTCGCGCTGGCCGCCACGCCGGCGGTGTTCGCCTCGCTGCAGCCGCTGCTGGACGAGGCGGGGGCCTGGCACGACTGAGCGGCCGGCGCGCCGCGTGGAGGGCCGCCCCCGCGCGCACAGGAAGGAACCCCGGAGGCCGGATGGCGGCCTTCGGGGTCCGGGGGTGTGTGGGATCGGCGGTGACCGGTGTCAGCAGGCGGAGACGGTGACGGGAACGCCGTGATCGGCGGCGATGCGCTGGAGGTCTTCCAGCTCCGCCTGTTCCACTTCCACGAGGAAGTCGTCGCCCGTCTCACGAGCCTGCCTGAGGTCGGACTGCGTGCTCCTGATGCGCTGCAGGAGACCCGCGGTGAATGCGTCCATGGTGGGTTCGCCCCCTCTTCGTGGGTCGGCGGCGGGACGTGGCGGTCCGCCGTCAGGGAGTGTTCGGGGTGTGAAGTCGTCCTCCCCGCCGCCCCGGACCCAGAAACCTCATGAGGCAAGGGAATCCTCACTTCCGTCCCTCGGGCACCCCCCGTGTGGCGTCTTACAGCCGGTTTACGGCCGAAAGGGGCAGGATGGACGACGCATCACACGCCTGCCCTGACGGGCACTGAGGAAGGAAACGACGTGCGCGTACTCGTCGTCGAGGACGAGCAGCTGCTCGCCGATGCGGTGGCCACCGGACTGCGCCGGGAGGCCATGGCCGTGGACGTCGTGTACGACGGCGCCGCGGCCCTGGAGCGCGTCGGAGTCAACGACTACGACGTGGTCGTGCTCGACCGGGACCTCCCGCTCGTGCACGGCGACGACGTCTGCCGGAAGATCGTCGAGCTCGGCATGCCCACGCGCGTGCTCATGCTGACCGCGTCCGGTGACGTGAGCGACCGGGTCGAGGGCCTGGAGATCGGGGCGGACGACTACCTGCCCAAGCCCTTCGCCTTCACCGAGCTGACCGCCCGTGTACGGGCGCTCGGCCGCCGCACCACCGTGGCACTGCCTCCCGTACTGGAGCGCGCCGGAATCAAGCTGGACCCGAACCGGCGCGAGGTGTTCCGCGAGGGCAAGGAGGTGCAGCTGGCGCCGAAGGAGTTCGCGGTGCTGGAGGTCCTCATGCGCAGCGAGGGCACGGTCGTGTCCGCCGAGCAGCTCCTGGAGAAGGCGTGGGACGAGAACACCGACCCGTTCACGAACGTGGTGCGGGTGACGGTGATGACGCTGCGGCGCAAGCTCGGGGAGCCGCCGGTCATCGTGACCGTCCCCGGTTCCGGCTACCGGATCTGACGCGGGTGGCAGCGACCCCGGCGCCACCACCGGCGCCACCGAAACCGACCTGGGACCCCGGCCAGCCCGAGGGTCCCTTCCCTTGGCTGCGGCCGACCATCCGCATACGCCTCACGCTGCTGTACGGCGGGATGTTCCTGATCGCCGGCATCCTGCTGCTGTCGATCATCTACCTGCTGGCGGCGCAGGCGCTGCGCGAGGGCAACGGGCTGCCGTTCAAGATCATCAACGGCACGGACATCCAGGTCACCAGCACCTGCCCCGGTGTCATCGGGTCCGGCCAGACGGCCACCCAGTTCAACGTCGCGATCGAAGCGTGCATCCTCGAACAGCGCCGGCACGCGCTGGACGACCTGCTGAGCCGCTCGCTGATGGCCCTGATGGGACTCAGCATCATCGCCTTCGCCTTCGGCTACGCGATGGCCGGCCGGGTGCTCTCGCCGCTCGGCAAGATCACCCGGACCGCCCGCCGGGTGGTCGGCTCCGACCTGACCCGGCGGATCGAGCTGGACGGGCCGGACGACGAGCTGAAGGAGCTCGCCGACACCTTCGACGAGATGCTCGACCGCCTGGAGCGGGCCTTCACGGCCCAGCAGAGGTTCGTGGCCAACGCCTCGCACGAGCTGAGAACCCCGCTGGCCATCAACCGGACGCTGCTGGAGGTGCACCTCTCCGACCCCGGGGCGCCGGTGGAGCTGCAGCAGCTCGGCAAGACCCTGCTCGCCACCAACGAGCGCAGCGAGCAGCTGGTCGAGGGCCTGCTGCTGCTGGCCCGCAGCGACAACCAGATCATCGAGCGCAAACCCGTGGACCTGGCCGAGGTGGCCTCGCGCGCCATCGACCAGGCGCGCGGAGAGGCCCACGCCAAGGGCATCGAGATCCGGGGGGAGCGGGCGCTGGCCGTGGTCCAGGGCAACGGCGTGCTGCTGGAGCGGATCGCGCTCAACCTGGTGCAGAACGCCGTCCGCTACAACGTCTTCGAAGGCGGCTGGGTGGAGGTCACCACCGAGGCCGTGCACGGCCAGGCGGTCCTGCTGGTATCGAACACGGGTCCCGTGGTTCCCGCGTACGAGGTGGAGAACCTCTTCGAGCCCTTCAGGCGGCTGCGTACGGAGCGTACGGGCAGTGACAAGGGGGTCGGGCTGGGCCTGTCGATCGCGCGCTCCGTGGCGCGCGCACACGGCGGCAGGATCCAGGCGATCCCGCGCGAGGGCGGTGGCCTCGTGATGCGCGTCACTCTACCCTTGTGACGCCGGTCACCCCTTGTTCGCCGTTGGCTGAATGCTTGGGTCATGAAGGCAGTGACTTCTGTGCGATCGATCACAGTTCCGAGTGTCCGCACAGATGCGTTCAGTGACCTTGGTGGGGCCGGAAAGCCCGGGAAGTCCGGGTTTCCGGCCCCCCTAGCGGCGGGAAATACATGGGGTGGCGTTTGTGCAAGACGGCCCCCGGACCGTGTACGGTCCCGGTCGTCATCCCAGCCAATCGCTCCTTCTGATGTGCGGCTGGGTGTCGATTGAGTAACAGACCTTGATGTGAGGCAAAATCTCCGCCTCAGGTCGGGCACAAGTCCGGCCTCTCGCGCGTTACGTGCGCTGAGACACCCGCTAAATCCCAGAGGGGGAGAGCGAACTATGGCAACGGACTACGACACCCCGCGCAAGACCGACGATGACGTCGACAACGACAGCATCGAAGAGCTGAAGGCTCGTCGCAACGAGAAGTCGTCCTCGAACGTCGACCTGGACGAAATCGACAATGCGGAAGGCCTCGACCTGCCCGGCGCGGACCTCTCCAACGAGGAGCTGGCCGTCCGGGTCCTGCCCAAGCAGGCCGACGAGTTCACCTGCACGAGCTGCTTCCTGGTGCACCACCGCAGCCAGCTGGCACGCGAGAAGAACGGTCAGCCGATCTGCCGCGAATGCGACTGAGAGGCGTCGGCCGTGACTGGCTCGACACCATTTCGGAAGCGCCGCTTCCGTAAATCTGGTGATCCGGCGGAGACGCGCGAGGGAACCAAGGACCTGGAAACGGGCCCTGGAGCCCCCGGCGTACCCGCCGTGCTCCCCGACACCGCCGAGGCGGTGCCGTCGGCCTCCGAGGCCGGCGAGGGGTCCCGGCGCAGCGCCGGGGTCCGTCGGCTGCAAGCCGTCAAGAACGGTGTGCGCAAGGGCGGCGAAAGTGCCAGGGCCGCCGCCCTCTACCTCACCGACCGAGTCATCGAGAACGCCCCGCGCGTTCCGGTTCGGGACCTCGCGACCCTGCGCGCGCAGTTCCCGGGCCTCGGTCCCGATCAGCTCGCCGACAAGCTGATCTCCGGCGCCGCCAACGCGACGTCCACCGTCGGAGCGGGGATCGGCGCGGCGGCCATGCTGCCGGTGCCGCCCGCGATGCCGGCCGAGCTCGCCGCCGAGGTCACCTCGGTCGCGGCCATCGAGCTGAAGCTCATCGCCGAACTCCACGAGGTCTACGGCCTGCGGCCGCCCGGCAACCTCAAGGAGCGCAGCCTCGCCTACCTCACCTCCTGGACCGAGGAGCGCGGGGTCGACCTGACCAAGCCGACGACGCTGAACGCGGCGCTGGGCGGTCAGATGAAGCGCGAACTGCGCCAGCAGATCATGAAGCGGATGTTCCGCAACCTGCCCAACCTGATGCCGTTCATGGTGGGCGCCGCCGTCGGCGCGGTCATGAACCGCCGGGACACCCGCAAACTCGCCGAGAAGGTACGTGCGGACCTGCGGACCAGAGCCGTGCCCTGGAGCGCCCTGCGCGAGCTCCCGCCCCTTGAGCGGCCCACCCAGGCCCTTGACGGGGCCGCCGCGGCCGCCATCGAGGGCCTCAGACCGGACCCGCGCATCTGAAGCCGGCCTCCCGGATCGGGGGGCGGGTCCCGCAGGGGTTCCGTGCGGCTCGCCCCAGGGGTCAGACCGCCGCCTGCGCCGCGCGGATCGCCGCCACCAGGGCCTGCGGCTCGCGCGTGGAGACGTACACGTAGGGGGTCGGGTCCGCCGGGTCGGTGACCTCGACGCGGACCGCGGTCGGCACGTAGCTGCGCATCAGCATGAAGGCGCGGGTGTCGGCCTTGTACGTGCGCCAGGCGCGTGCTTCCTCGGGGTCGAGCACCTCCGGGTCGCCCAGCGCCGCCACGGGGATCCGGGCGTCCCCGGCGGCCAGCGCGCCGCCCACCACGCGGACCCGCTGGGATCCGTACGAACTCACCAGCAGCCCCGTCAGCGCGGTGCCCCCGACCAGCCCGGCCAGCAGCGGCAGCGTGCCCAGCGGCAGCAGCATCAGCGCGCACGCGAGACCCGTCAGCGCGGCGATGCCCCACCAGGAGCGGGGGGCGGTCAGGCGTTCGTCGTGGTGCGCGGGGGAGGGCTGCATACGGCCTAGCCTGCCACGAGGCGACCGGCGGGTAGCCGCGCGGGTAAGGTCTGCGGCTGTGAGTGGACGAAACACAGCGTTGACGCCCCCGGCCGATGCCGCCCCGCCGGTCCGGCACCCCGACGCCCCGGCACCCGGCGAGCTCCTCGGCGCGCACTACGAGCACTGTTTCGGCTGCGGCCACGGCCAGCCGCACGGGCTGCACCTCGAGGCCCGCGCGGGCCTGGGCGTGCGCGTCACCGCGGAGTTCACCGTCAAGGCCGCTCACCAGGGCGCCCCCGGCCTCGCCCACGGCGGCGTGCTCGCCACCGCGCTCGACGAGACCCTCGGCTCCCTGAACTGGCTGCTGCGCGTCATCGCCGTCACCGGCCGGCTGGAGACGGACTTCGTCCGGCCCGTGCCCGTGGACACCGTCCTGTACCTGGAGGCCGAGGTCACCGCCGTCGCCGGCCGGAAGATCTACTGCAGCGCGGTCGGCCGAATAGGCGGTCCCGAGGGCCCCGTGGCACTGCGCGCGGACGCCCTCTTCATCGAGGTGAAGGTCGACCACTTCATCGACAACGGACGGCCCGAGGAGATCCGGGCGGCGATGGCCGACCCGGACCAGGTCAGGCGCGCACGCGCCTTCGAGGTGAACCCCTGATGTCTGAGAACAACACCGGCGTGGACGTGGCCATCAGGCGCGTCGACCCGGAGGTGCCGATTCCGGCCTACGGCCACCCCGGCGACGCCGGCTGCGACCTGGTCACCACCGTGGCCGCCGAACTGGAGCCGGGCGAGCGGGCCGTGCTGCCCACCGGCGTCTCCATCGCGCTGCCCGACGGGTACGCGGCGTTCGTGCACCCTCGCTCGGGCCTGGCCGCCCGCTGCGGGCTCGCGCTCGTGAATGCCCCGGGGACGGTGGATGCCGGGTACCGTGGGGAGATCAAGGTGATCGTGGTCAATCTCGACCCGCGCGAGAGCGTCAGGTTCGAGCGTTTCGACCGCATTGCCCAGCTGGTTGTCCAGCGGGTCGAGAAGGTGCGCTTCCACGAGGTGGCACAGCTTCCCGACTCGGCGCGGGCCGAGGGGGGTTTCGGCTCCACCGGAGGTCATGCGGCCGTGGCCGGATCCGGCGCTGGTCAGCAGGGTGGGAATGGCTACGCTTCGGTCGTATCCGACCGGGAAGGACAGTGACGTGTTCGGACGTCGCAAGAAGAACGACTCCGTCAAGGACGGCGGCGCGGCCGAGCAGGTCGTCGACGGCGTCGGCGCCGATGAGCAGGACGGCGTGGAGGAGACCGACGGGGACCGTCCGCGCAGGGTGAACCTGCCGCCGGCCCCGCGGCCCGACGGCCCCTGGGACGTCTCCGAGGTGCCCGGCAATCCCGAGGAGGGCCGGGTCGACCTCGGCGGCATCCTCGTACCGGGTGTCGAGGGCATGGAGCTGCGCGTCGAGGTCGCCGGTGACGCCATCGTCGCCGCGACCGTGGTGCTCGGCGACAGTGCCGTACAGCTGCAGGCTTTCGCCGCGCCCCGCAAGGAAGGCATCTGGGGCGAGGTCCGCGAGGAGATCGCCGACGGCATCACCAAGCAGGGCGGCATCATCGACGAGGTCGAGGGTCCGCTGGGCTGGGAGCTGCGCGCGCAGGTGCCCGTACCGCTCCCCGACGGGCAGACCGGCGCCCAGCTGGTCCGCTTCGTGGGTGTGGACGGCCCGCGCTGGTTCCTGCGCGGCGTCATCTCCGGCCAGGGCGCGGTGCGCCCCGAGTCGGCCGGCGTGCTGGAGCGGATCTTCCTGGACACCGTCGTGGTCCGCGGCGAGGGCCCGATGGCCCCGCGGGACCCGATCGTCCTGAAGCTGCCGAACGACGCGCAGATGGTGCCGGACGGCGTGCAGACGACCGAGGAGCAGGAAGGCTCCCGCTTCGGCGGCGGCATGGGTCAGCTGGAGCGCGGCCCGGAGATCACCGAGGTCCGCTGATCCCCTGACCGCCGCGCGAGGCGATCGTTTCCGGCCGTGGGCCGCACTCCTCCGGGGGTGCGGCCCACGGCCGTACCCGGGGGTGTCAGGGATCCGTCAGGGATCGGCCCCTATGTGGCGATCGGCGCGTGATCGGCGCACATGTCCCTGAGAATGGGCGCATGGGACGCGGCAAGCTACGGATCTATCTCGGCTCGGCCCCGGGCGTGGGCAAGACGTACGCCATGCTCTCGGAGGGCCACCGCCGGGTGGAGCGCGGCTCCGACTGCGTCGTCGGCTTCGTCGAGCACCACGGACGGCCGCGCACCGAGGTCATGCTGCACGGCCTGGAGCAGATCGAGCGCAAGGGGCTCTCCTACCGGGGCGCGGCCTTCACGGAGATGGACGTGGACGCGCTCCTCGCCCGGAAACCGGCCATCGCGCTGGTGGACGAGCTGGCGCACACCAACGTGCCGGGCTCGCGCAACGCCAAGCGCTGGCAGGACGTGGAGGAACTGCTGCGGGCCGGGATCGACGTGATCTCCACCGTGAACATCCAGCACCTGGAGTCGCTCGGCGACGTGGTGGAGTCGATCACGGGCGTGCGGCAGCGGGAGACCGTGCCGGACGAGGTGGTGCGCCGGGCCGACCAGATCGAGCTGGTCGACATGTCCCCGCAGGCGCTGCGGCGCCGGATGGCGCACGGCAACATCTACAAGTCGGACAAGGTCGACGCGGCCCTGTCCAACTACTTCCGCCCCGGCAACCTGACCGCGCTGCGCGAGCTCGCGCTGCTCTGGGTGGCGGACCGGGCGGACGAGTACCTCCAGCAGTACCGGGGCGAGCACAACATCCGCTCCACCTGGCAGGCGCGCGAGCGGATCGTGGTGGGACTCACCGGCGGACCCGAGGGCCGCACCCTGATCCGGCGCGCGTCCCGGGTGGCGGCCAAGGGCTCCGGCAGCGAGATCCTGGCCGTCTACATCGCCCGCAGCGACGGGCTGACCGCCGCCTCGCCGAAGGAGCTCGCCGTCCAGCGCACGCTGGTCGAGGATCTTGGCGGAACGTTTCACCACGTCATCGGGGACAACGTCCCCGAGGCGCTGCTCGAGTTCGCCCGCGGGGTCAACGCCACCCAGATCGTGCTCGGCTCCAGCCGCCACCGCTCCTGGCGCTACGTCTTCGGGCCCGGGGTCGGAGCCACCGTGGCCCGTGACTCCGGGCCCGACCTCGACGTGCACATCGTCACGCACGAGGAGGCCGCCAAGGGCCGGGGCCTGCCCGTGGTCCGCTCGGCGGCCCGGCTCGGGCGGACCAGGATGGTGGCCGGCTGGGTGGCCGGGGTCATCCTGCCGCTGCTGCTCGCGGCGCTGCTGACGCACATCGACGAGGACCCCGGCCTCGCCAACGAGATGCTGCTCTTCCTGGCCCTGACGGTGGCCGCGGCGCTGCTCGGCGGGCTCTGGCCGGCGCTGGCCTCGGCCGCCGTCGGCTCCCTGCTGCTGAACTACTACTTCGCCCCGCCCATCCACCGCTTCACCGTCTCCGACCCCAAGAACATCGTCGCCATCGCGGTCTTCTTCGGGGTCGCGGGCTCCGTGGCCTCCGTCGTCGACGCCGCCGCCCGCCGCACCCACCAGGCCGCCCGGCTGCGCGCCGAGTCCGAGATCCTCTCCTTCCTCGCCGGCAGCGTGCTGCGCGGCGAGACCACCTTGGACGCGCTGCTGGAGCGGGTGCGCGAGACCTTCGCCATGGAGTCGGTGGCGCTGCTGGAGCGCGAGAGCGACGTCGAGCCCTGGCAGCCGGCCGGCAGCGTCGGCCCGAACCCGGTCGGCCGCCCCGAGGACGCCGACGTGGACATGCCGATCGGCGACCACATGGCGCTGGCCCTGTCCGGGCGGGTGCTGCCCGCGGCGGACCGCCGCGTGCTCGGCGCCTTCGCCGCCCAGGCCGCCGTGGTGCTCGACCGGCAGCGCCTGGTCGGGGAGGCCGAGGAGGCCCGGCGGATGGCCGAGGGCAACCGGATCCGGACCGCGCTGCTGGCCGCCGTCAGCCATGACCTCCGTACGCCGCTGGCCTCGATCAAGGCCTCTGTCAGCTCCCTGCGCTCCGACGACGTCGAATGGTCCGAGGAGGACCGGGCGGAGCTCCTGGAGGGCATCGAGGACGGCGCCGACCGCCTCGACCACCTGGTGGGCAACCTGCTGGACATGTCCAGGCTCCAGACCGGCACCGTCACCCCGCTGATCCGCGAGATCGACCTCGACGAGGTGGTCCCGATGGCGCTGGGCGGCGTACCCGAGGACAGCGTCCTGCTGGACGTCCCGGAGAGCCTGCCCATGGTGGCGGTGGACCCGGGGCTGCTGGAGCGGACCGTGGCCAACGTGGTCGAGAACGCCGTCAAGTACAGCCCGCCGGGGGAGCAGGTCCTGGTGGCGGCCAGCTTCCTCGGCGACCGGGTCGAGGTGCGGGTCGTCGACCGCGGGCCGGGCGTGCCCGACGAGGCCAAGGAGCGCATCTTCGCCCCCTTCCAGCGGCACGGGGACGCCCCCCGGGGTGCCGGCGTGGGCCTCGGCCTCGCGGTCGCGCGCGGCTTCGCCGAGGCCATGGACGGCACGCTGGCCGCCGAGGACACCCCCGGCGGCGGGCTCACCATGGTGCTCACGCTGCGGGCGGTCACCGGCGGGCGGCCGCAGGCCCCCGTGAGCGTGGACGGCGAGGGGCGCAGCGTGACCACCTTGGCTAGCCCGCCGCCCGGCGTGTCCTCGGCGGCCACCGTGCCCTCCATGCCCTCGCCCCTGCCTCCCTCCCCCGCGATGCCCACCCCCACCCCCCCCCCCCGCGGGTCCTTCCCCTTCCGCTTTTTCGGCGCCTTCCTGCTCTCCCTTTCCTTGTCTGTCACCCCCCCCCCTCCCTCGTCCTCCCCCATCTCTCTCCGGTTCCCGTCCCTGCTCGCCCTCCCCCGTACCTCCTCCCCCGCCCCTCTCTCCTTTCCGCCGCGTCAGGTGGGTAAAAGAGACAGGGGGGCGCCCGCGGGGCCGCTCGGGGCGGCCGCCGGCGGGGACGGGGAGGCCGAGGCCCCCATACGGGCCCGGCTGCCGGCGTCCGGCGTACCGGCGCCGCCCCCGCACGCGGCGAGGGCGGCACCGAGGGCTGCCACGGCCGCGACGGCAGCCGTACTGCGCAGTGAGATGGTCACATGCGCAAAATATATGACTATGTGGCAAGTAGGCGTGCGCGGCACTCCTGCACGTCGAAGTCGGCCTCGGGATACCGCGGAGCGATGCCCTCCAAGTGCTCCAGCAGCAGTGTGCTGATCGCCCAGTTGCGGTACCACTTGCGGTCCGAGGGGACGACGTACCACGGCGCGGCGTCCGTGGAGCAGCGCTCCAGGGCCAGCTCGTACGCCTGCTGGTACGCGGGCCACGCGGCGCGCTCCTCGATGTCGCCCGGGGTGAACTTCCAGTGCTTCTCGGGGTTGTCGAGCCGCTCGAGGAGCCGCTTGCGCTGCTCCTCGTAGCTGATGTGGAGGAAGACCTTCAGCACGCTCACGCCGTCGTCGGCGAGGGACTTCTCGAACCGGTTGATCTGCGCGTAGCGGCGGCCCAGCTGACTGCGCGGCACCAGCTCGCGGACGCGGGCGATGAGGACGTCCTCGTAGTGCGAACGGTCGAAGATGCCGATCTCGCCCGGCTGGGGGAGCGCCTTCATGACGCGCCAGAGGAAGGGGTGGTTCTGCTCCTCGGGCGTGGGCGCCTTGAAGGCCTTGATCCGGCAGCCGGAGGGGTTGAACAGGCCGATCACGTGCTTGACCGTGCCGCCCTTGCCGCTGGTGTCCATGCCCTGGAGGACGAGCAGGACGCGGCGGCGGTCGCCCGCGGTGCTGGCGGCGTAGAGCCGCTCCTGGAGGGAGGCGAGCCCCTCGGCCATCTGCGCGGTGGCCGCCACGCCGGCCGCCTTGTCGGTGGGACCGGCCGGGGTGGCGCCGGGGTGGAAGCCGGCGAGGTCGACGCGCTCGCCGGCGGGGACGCGGAGCAGCGGGCCCAGGAGGGCGCCCGAGCCGTGGCCGGAGGCCTTGCGGGAGCCCTTGGGGGCCTTGGCTCCCTCGGCGGAGATGCGGAGCAGTTCGCGCAGGGAGAGGGGCTTGGGCTTGGGGTCGGGCTTCTTCTCGCCCTTGGCGGGCGGCGCGGCCGCCTCCTGGGCGGGCTTCGCGTCCTTGGCGTCCTTGGCCGCCTTCCGGGCCTCCTGGGCCTTCTCGCCCTTCGCGCCCTTGGCAGGGTTCTCGGCCTTCTCGGCCTTCTCGGCCTTCTCGGCCTTCTCGGCCTTCTCGGCCTTCTCGGCCTTGGCCGCCTTCGCCCCGGCCTTCGCGGGACCGGCGGGCGCGGAGGCCTTGGCGCGCTTCGGTGGCTTCGCTTCCTTCGCCGGCTTCGTACTGTCCTTCTTGGCCACCGCTACCTACCTCGATCCCGTCGACTCCATACGATCTTCCAGTACGGCGGCGGGGACCGCGAGGTGGCGAAAGACCGGTTCCGACGGGCCGGAGGGCGGCGGGGGACACGCCTTAGGTCACCTCCAGGGGCCCGTCACGGCGAAGGTGGTGCCGGGCGCGTACGCGTTGACGTACATCGTCCGGGCGTCCGGCGAGAAGGTGACGCCCGCGAACTCCCCCCACTCCGAGGCCCCCGGCCCGCCGATGTCGTCCGCGTTGCGGGCCACCGGGTAGACCTCGCCGCCGGGGGTCACCCCGAAGACGTACTGCGCGCCGCCGCCGTCCTCGCACACCATCAGGCCGCCGTCCGGGGCCAGGCAGATGTTGTCGGGGGAGTCGCCGGGCAGCCGGACGTCGGCGGCCGGGCCGAACACCACGTCCAGCCGGATCAGGGCGCGCGCGGGGTCGTAGAACCAGACCTGGCCGTGGTGGTCGGCGGGGGAGCCCTCGCGGGTGCGGGAGTAGCTGGAGACGAAGTAGACGCCCTCGCCGCCCCAGTAGCAGCCCTCCAGCTTCTGCGCGTGGGTGATCCCGCCGGGTCCGAAGTCCTGGAGCCGGATCGGGGTCGCGGCCGCCGACGGGTCCGGTACGGGGACCCACTCCACCGGGAACCGGGCCCCGGGTTCGTCCACCGCCGCCAGGTTCGCCAGTCCGGGGACGCGCATCGCCTCGAGCCGGCCGCCGGCGCGCAGGGAGCCGGGGCCGCCGAGCGGGCGGGCGGGCAGGAACCGGTAGAAGAGGCCGAAGGGTTCGACGAAGGCGTCCTCGGTCTCGTAGACCACTCCGAGGTACGGGTCGACGGCGACGGCCTCGTGCGCGAAGCGGCCCATCGCGGTGAGCGGGACCGCGCCGGAGCGCTGGGGGTCGGCGGGGTCGACCTCGAAGACGTAGCCGTGGTCGCGGGCGTAGCCGGCGGTGCCCGCCCGGTCCTCGGTCTCCTCGCAGGACAGCCAGGTGTTCCAAGGGGTACGGCCGCCCGCGCAGTTGACGGCGGTGCCGGCGAGGGCGACGCGTTCGGAGGTGACCCGGCCCGCCGGGTCGAGGTCGAGCAGGGTGCAGCCGCCGAGTGCGTACGGGTCGTAGGTGAGCCCTTCGACGGGCGGCACGCGCAGGGCGGCGGTGGTCCGGTTCTCGTGGTTGCGGACCAGCTTGACGCGGCCCTGTCCGGCGCCGAAGGCGGCCATGCCGTCGCAGTTGCCCGGGACCCTGCCCTCACCGGAGAGCAGCGGGTCGCCGGCGCGCGAGAGCACCCGGTACGTGAACCCGGCCGGCAGGTCGAGCAGCCCGGCGGGGTCGGCCACGAGCGGGCCGTAGCCGCGGGCGGCGGCGGGAGCGGCGGCGCGGGCGGCGGTCCCGGTCCCGGTCCCGGTCCCGGGTCCGGGGCCGGAACCCGTTCCGGCCCGCGGGCCGGCGCCCGCCCCCGGTCCGGCCCC
This sequence comes from Streptomyces sp. ICC1, assembly GCF_003287935.1. Taxonomy (GTDB): domain Bacteria; phylum Actinomycetota; class Actinomycetes; order Streptomycetales; family Streptomycetaceae; genus Streptomyces; species Streptomyces tritrimontium. Next base: position 6,185,234 of record NZ_CP030287.1, on the reverse strand, counting down.
GGCGAACAGCGCGCCGAGTGCTCCGGTGAAGGCGACCGAGCCGGCGGCGAGGAGGCTGCGGCGGCTGAGGGACATCGGCGACATCGGCAACTCCCGGCGGTGGGGCGGACCTTCGACGGCCCGTGGTACCACGCCGCCCCGCCCCCCGTGCTTCGGCGCGCGGGGCGCCCCTCGCGCCGAAGTTCGGGGGACGGGCCGTCCCGCCCGGCGGGCCACACGGGCCCGCCGGGCGGGGAGGGCGCGGGCCGTGGCGGCCCGGCCGGGGTGGAACGGTCAGGCCAGCTTCGCGCTGAGGGTGATCGTCGTACCCGTCAGGGCCTGGCTGACCGGGCAGTTCTTCTTGGCGTCCTCGGCCGCGGCGACGAACGCGTCGTCGTCCAGACCCGGCACCTCGCCCTCGACGGTGAGGTGGATCCCGGTGATGCCCTTGCCCGGCACGAAGGTGACGGCGGCCGAGGTGGTCAGCTTCACCGGCGGGTGGCCGGCCTTCGCGAGACCGTTCGAGAAGGCCATGTTGAAGCAGCTGGAGTGCGCGGCGGCGATGAGCTCCTCCGGGCTGGTGCGCCCGTTCGCCTCCTCGTCGGTCCGGGCGGGCCAGGAGACGGGGTAGCTGCCGAGGCCGGAGGAGTCGAGCGTGACGACGCCCTTGCCTTCGAACAGGTCGCCTTCCCAGACGGCGTGTGCGTTGCGTGTGGCAGCCATGGTGGATCCCTTCGCGGAAGTGGAAACGGCCGGCCCGTGGAACGGGCCGACGTCACCAAACCTACTGGGACACCAGGGGCTTCGCGTCGCGTGCCAGCGCGGTGAGCCGCGAGATGGCCCGGAAGTACTTCTTGCGGTAGCCGCCGTTCAGCATCTCTTCACTGAAGAGCTTGTCGAAGGGGACCCCGGACGCCAGCACCGGTATCTCGCGGTCGTACAGGCGGTCCGCGAGGACGACCAGGCGCAGCGCGGTCGACTGGTCCGGGACCGGGCCGACGTCGGTGAGGCAGACGGCCGCTATCCCGTCGGTCAGGGCCCCGTAGCGGCTCGGGTGGACCCGGGCGAGGTGCTCGAGGAGGCCGGGGAAGTCGTCCAGGCTCGCGCCGGGGGTCGCGTAGGCGGCCTTGGCCACCTGCTCGTCCGAGAAGGGCGCCGGGGCCTCGGGCAGGCCGCGGTGGCGGTAGTCCTGGCCGTCGATGCGCAGCGGCCGGAAGTGGGCGGAGAGCCCCTGGATCTCGCGCAGGAAGTCGGCGGAGGCGAAGCGGCCCTCGCCGAGCTTGCCGGGCAGGGTGTTGGAGGTGGCGGCCAGCGCCACGCCCTGCTCGACGAGGCGGCTGAGCAGCGAGGAGACGAGCACGGTGTCGCCCGGGTCGTCGAGCTCGAACTCGTCGATGCACAGGAGCCGGTGCCCGCCCAGGGTCTGCACGGTCTGCTGGAAGCCGAGCGCACCGACCAGGTTGGTCAGCTCCACGAAGGTGCCGAAGGCCTTGAGCGCGGGCTCGGCCGGGGTGGCGTGCCAGAGGGAGGCCAGCAGGTGGGTCTTGCCGACGCCGTACCCGCCGTCGAGGTAGACCCCGCGCGGACCGGCGGCGGCCGCGGCCTTCGGTGCCCTGGAGAACCAGCGGCGCTTGCCGGCGCCGGTGGCGTGGGCGCCGCCGAGGCCCGCGGCGAAGCCGACCAGGACGGTGACGGCCTCGGACTGGCTCGGCTGGGCCGGGTCCGGGTCGTAGGTGTCGAAGCGCACCGAGTCGAAGCGCGGGGGCGGCACCATCTCGGCCACGAGCCGTTCGGCCGGCACCCGCGGCGCGCGGGCACAGAGGGCCTGCGGGCCCACGTCGACTATCGGGGGCTGCCCGGAGGCTGACGCTGAGGGCGAGAGTGATGTTGACACAGCTCTTAACTCTACGGGGCGTGGCACACTGCACCGATGCGACGCCTGTTCCCTGTGACCGATCAGACATCAGCAGACGAGACCGACCGGGAGTGGTCGCTGGACGAGCTCGCCGAGGCGTACGCGTACCCCTCCCTCGGTCCGGACCGCCACTGGCTGCGGGCCAACATGGTGTCCACCCTGGACGGCGCGGCCCAGCACGACGGTCGTTCGCAGCCCATCTCCGGCGAGACCGACATGCGGATCTTCGGCACCCTGCGGGCGCTGGCCGATGTGGTGGTCGTCGGTGCGGAAACGGTTCGCCAGGAGGGCTACCGCCCCGCACGGGCCCGGGACGCCTTCGCGGCCCGCCGCAGCGCCGCCGGCCAGGGCCCCGCCGCCGCCATCGCGGTGGTCACGGCGAGCATGGACCTGGACTTCTCGCTGCCGCTGTTCACCTCCCCGCTCGTGCCCACGCTGGTGCTCACCGGGGCCGCCGCACCGGCGGACCGGGTGGCCCGGGCCCAGGAGGCCGGGGCCGAGGTCGTGGTGGCCGGCGAAGGGGCCGGCGTGGACCCGGCCCGCGCCGTACGGGTGCTCGCGGACCGGGGGCTGCGCCGCCAGCTCACCGAGGGCGGACCCCGGCTGCTGGGCCAGTTCGTGGCCGCCGGCGTGCTGGACGAGCTGTGTCTGACGATCTCGCCGATGCTCACGGCGGGTGACGCCCAGCGGATCTCCGCAGGGCCTTCCGTCACGGTTCCGCACCGGCTGGCGCCGGCCTGTCTGCTGGAAGAGGCCGGGTTTCTCTTCACGCGTTACCGTCGGATCTGACAAGGAGCGGAATTTATCGTTCCGCTTTGCTTCCGCTGGGCACATATCTGGGCAGGATGACTGGGCAGGGCCCCGTGCGACAGCGGGGCAGGATGGTTTCCGCAGGGGCCGGCCGGCCGGCCTCGGCCCACGAAGGAGAGGGCGTCCGTGTTCACGAGCGTATTGATGATCGAGCAGCCGCTGACCCCCGTCGACGTGGACTTCGTCACCACCCTCCACGGCGACGAGTCGGTCTCCTTCGTCGTCCTCATGCAACCCCGCGGCGACCGGGACCGGCTGCTGCGCGCCATCGACGACGTAGCGCTCGGTGAGCTTCCCGAGGCCATCCGAGAGGGCGACGAACCGGAGGGCGAGGCCGCCCGGGGCCCCGCCGAACTGGCGCTCGAGCACTCCCTGGCCTCCCTGCGCGCCAAGGGCGCCAAGGCCGTCGGGCAGATCATCGAGGACCACCCGCTGGACCACCTCAGGGCGGTGGTGGAGGAGACCGCCGCCGACGAGGTGATCGTGCTGACCGCCCCGCACTACGTCGAGGAGTTCTTCCACCGGGACTGGGCTTCCCGGGCGCGCCACAAGGTCGGCGTTCCGGTGCTCAAGCTCTTCGCCCACAAGGAATAGGGTGGAGTCCGCTGAACCTCCGTGCTGAGCGGACGGGACCCAGCGGACCGCACGCCCTCGATCCTGGAGCTACCTGAATGAAGCCCGGCCTGCCGACCGCCATGGAACGGCCCCACTTCATCGGCATCGGCGGCGCCGGCATGTCCGGCATCGCGAAGATCCTGGCCCAGCGCGGCGCGCAGGTGGCCGGCAGCGACGCCCGTGACTCCGAGACCGCCCAGGCGCTGCGCGCCCACGGCGCCACGGTCCACATCGGGCACGCCGCCGGCCACCTCGCCCCCGACGCCACCTGCGTGGTCGTCTCCAGCGCCATCCGCGCCGACAACCCCGAGCTGGCCCGCGCCGCCGAGCTCGGCATCCCGGTCGTGCACCGCTCCGACGCCCTGGCCGGGCTGATGGACGGCCTGCGCCCGATCGCCGTCGCCGGCACCCACGGCAAGACCACCACCACCTCGATGCTGGCCGTCTCCCTCTCGGCGCTGGGCCTGGACCCCTCGTACGCCATCGGCGGCGACCTCGACGCCCCCGGCTCCAACGCCCACCACGGCGAGGGCGACATCTTCGTCGCCGAGGCGGACGAGAGCGACCGCAGCTTCCACACGTACACGCCGCAGGTCGCGATCATCCTCAACGCCGAGCTCGACCACCACGCGAACTACGCGTCGATGGAAGAGATCTACGAGTCCTTCGAGACCTTCGTCGGCAAGATCCCCGAGGGCGGCACCCTGGTCATCGCCCACGGCCAGGCCGGCGCCGCCGAGATCGCCGGCCGGGTCCGCGGCAACGACGGGCTGAAGGTGGTCACGTACGGCGAGGAGCCCGAGGCCGACGTCCGGATCACGAAGATCACCCCGCGCGGGCTGACCAGCGAGGTCACGGTCGTCATCGACGGCCGGATGCTCACCTTCACGGTCTCGGTGCCCGGCCGCCACTACGCGCACAACGCCGTCGCGGCCCTCGCCGCCGGTGTCGCGCTCGGCATCCCCGCGCACAACCTGGCCTCCGCCCTCGGCAAGTACACCGGGGTCAAGCGCCGCCTCCAGCTCAAGGGCGAGGCCGCCGGAGTCCAGGTCATCGACTCCTACGCGCACCACCCGACCGAGATGACCGCCGACCTGGAGGCCATCCGCGGCGCCGCCGGGGACGCCCGCATCCTGGTCGTCTTCCAGCCGCACCTCTTCTCCCGCACCCAGGAGCTCGGCCGGGAGATGGGCCGGGCGCTCGGGCTGGCCGACGCCTCCGTGGTCCTCGACATCTACCCCGCCCGCGAGGACCCGATCCCCGGGGTCACCAGCGAGATCATCATCGACGCCGCCCGGGCGGCGGGCGCCGACGTCACCCCCGAGCACGACAAGGGCGCCGTCGCCGACGTCGTCGCGGGAATGGCCAAGCCCGGCGATCTCGTTCTCACCATGGGCGCGGGCGACGTCACGGACCTGGGGCCCCAGATCCTCGCCCGCCTGTCCAGCTGACGGTTCTCAGGGAGCGCACAAGTCATGTCGTACGAGGTAGAGAAGACGGACGAGCAGTGGCAGGCGGAGCTGACCCCGTCCGAGTACCAGGTGCTGCGCCTCGCCGGCACCGAGCCCGCCTTCCGCGGTGAGTACACGGACACCAAGACCGAGGGCGTCTACTCCTGCCGCGGCTGCGGCTCCGAGCTGTTCCGCTCCACGGAGAAGTTCGAGTCGCACTGCGGCTGGCCCTCCTTCTACGACCCGAAGGACTCCGACGCGGTCGAGCTGAAGGCGGACGTCGCGCACGGCATGGTCCGCACCGAGGTGCTCTGCGCGAAGTGCGGCTCGCACCTGGGCCACGTCTTCGAGGGCGAGGGCTACCCGACGCCCACGGACCAGCGCTACTGCATCAACAGCATCTCCCTGCGCCTGGTTCCGGACGAGGGCTGACAGGCTCGGCCACCGTAGACGACTGCGCGTCCCGCAGAGCCTTGAGCCCCGGCACCGATGGTTGCCGGGGCTCTCGTGCCGGCTCCCCCGGCGCGCCCGCGCCTACGCGGGCAGCGCGGGGAGCACGACCAGCGAGCCGTCCTTGTTGCGGGCGATCTCAATCGCCACGTCGGTCGTGGGGCTGTTGACCACGACGCCGTCGCCCAGCTTGTGAAGCCCGTTGGCCGCGCGCAGTAGGCGATCGACGTCACCGATGTGCATCACGGGCAGCAAACCGGACGTGCGGGCCAGCTCCAGCGCCGACAGGCGCGCCAGGACCCCGGCGATGCTCGACTCCAGTGTGGCGAGGCGCTGGTGGTCGGCCTTGAGGAGGCGGGTGAAGTTCGCGAACAAGTTGTCAGGGTCGCCCTGGGCGTGCTCGACGGCCTGCAGGACGATGACCCGCCGCTTCAGCGCGATGGCCAAGGCAGCGAGTTCGAGGTGGGTGCGGAACTTGCCGCCGTGGTCGTCGACGCCGGGGAACGACTTGTTCAGCGTGCCGATCTCGACGGGCTTGCCGTCGGGCAGCTTGTCGAGTGCGCTCTGCCACTTGGCAAGGCGGCGGTCAGTGGCGGCCAGTGCCTTGCTGATGGCATGCACGGCCGAGTCCAGGCCCAGCGAGGCACCGAGCTTGCCCTGGTCGAGCAGGACGGCGGTTGCCTTCTCAATGGCATCGCGGCAGCCGTCGAGTTCGTTGCGCTCGTCAGCGAGCTTCTCTTCGTGCAGTTGCTCCAGCAGTTCCGTGATGCGTTCGACAGCCAGCTGGCGCTGGTAGTCGGCATTCGCGCTCACGCCCACCGCTATGGCCATGAGCACGAGCGGCGCGGCCACGGTGAGCGCCGCGCTGCCGACGGCCGCGACGCCGGCCGTCGCACCGGCTCCACCGACCGCGCCTGCCGCTGCCGCTTTACCGACCGGCACGAACGTCGCCTGGGCGGTGATGCCCGTTGAGTTCATGAGTGCTCCGTGGATGCCACCGGCCGCCACCTTCGACGCCATCGGGCGGACGATGCCCTGACCGAGCTGGGCGACGACCTTCGCGGGAACCACCATGCGATACAGGCCTTCGCCGGCAGCGGTCGCCGTAGCCGCCACAGAGGAACCTTGCGCCGATTGCGTGATGAGCTTCGACAGGTGCTTCGCCAAAGGACTCGCGGCATCGAGCGGGATACCTCGGCTGCGGTCGAGCTTGTCGGGCAGCGGATGCGCCTCAAGTGTGGCAATCGGCTCATTGGCCAGGCCGGCCAGCACACTGCGCAGTTCAGCCAGGCGCTCAGCCGTCATCGGCTCGTCTCCGGCCAATGCGGGCACCCGGACGTCACCGGTAGCCAGCGTCCACACCGGAATCATTGCCCCGCGGTCGTCAGTCATCGTCTCCCCTTGTTTTCCCACGGCAGCCTACGGCTGGTGCCCGGCAAGAACGCGACCGCACCAGGGCGAGGGCTACCCGACGCCCACGGACCAGCGCTACTGCACCAACAGCATCTCCCGCGCCGCCGGGCCGCCGTGTGATCCCTAGGATGGCAACCAGCGGTTCACCGACGGAGGCTGGCGGGGGAGATGGACGAGAACTCTTATGCGGAGCGGCAGGACGTGGTGCGGCGGCAGCCGCCGGACTGGACACCGGTCGACGACCACCTGCTGTACACCTGTGCCGTGGTGCACGACCTCGTGCACGGGCGGCTCTCCGCCCGTCCCCCGGTGCCTTCCCGGGTGCGCCTGGCCCCCGGCGAACTGCCGCTCGCCTCGGGCCCGGCGACGCGCTACACCTGGCGGGCCCTGGGCAACGGCTCCTACCAGCAGAGCAGCGTGGTCGCCTTCGGCGGCACCGGCTTCGTCCTCGGCAGCATGGCCGCCTCGGCGCTCGGCAACGCCGCCCGCCGCAACCGGGCCGCGGCCGACGCGCAGCCCCGCTGGGCGAGCGACGGCCCGGGCGAGCTGACCGTCACCGACCGGCGCGCCTACTTCGGGCACCCGCAGAGCTACCTGGACCTGAACTGGTCGGGACTGGCCACCATGGACCTGGTCGGGGCGGACGTCTTCGAGTGCGGGTTCCAGAACGTGGACGGGGGCGGGTTCCTCAGCGTCCGCGTCCAGTCGCTGTGGGCCTCGCTGATGTTCGCGCTCGCCGCGCACAGCGCCTTCCCGGCCCATCCCCGGCTGCTCAACGGCGGCTGGCTGCCGCCGGGCTTCGAGGCGCGCTGCGCGGCGGCCGGCCGGGTCTGCCCCCAGGTCCGGTGATCAGGTGATCGGGTGAGTCGGTGAGCGGGTGAGCCGGTGAGCCGGTGAGCCGGTGAGACGAAACCCCGGGGTGTGAGGGGTGGTGGTGCGGGGCGGGGACCGCGGGCGGCATGTGGCGAGAAGGTGGCCGTGAGGTGTGGACCGGCGTACGAGGGCTTCCGTTTTCCAGGTGTACGGCCCACTGTCACGAAAGCAACGCCGACCGGTACCCCGGGGCCGCTGTTCTTGGGGCGCCCCCCGACACCCCCGCACCGTCTCACCGACAGAGGTCGTCACGCCATGGCAGAGCTCAACCGCCGCAGGTTCCTGCAGATCGCCGGCGGTACCGCCGCGATCACGATGCTGAACGAGAGCATCGCGCGCGCCGCCGCGATACCGGCGCAGGGCGCCACCGGAACCATCCAGGACATCGAGCACATCGTCGTCCTCATGCAGGAGAACCGGTCCTTCGACCAGTACTTCGGCTCGATGAAGGGCGTACGGGGCTTCGGTGACCCGCGTCCGGTCCTGCAGGACAACGGCAAGTCCGTCTTCCACCAGTCCAACGGGACGAAGGACATCCTCCCCTTCAACCCCCAGGTCAACGACCTCGGCATGCAGTTCGTCGAGGGCCTGAACCACGACTGGGCCGGCGGCCACGCGGCGTACAACAACGGCAAGTACGACAAGTGGGTGCCGGCCAAGACGGCGACGACCATGTCGTACATGAAGCGGAACGACATCCCGTTCCACTACGCGCTCGCCGACGCCTTCACCGTGTGCGACGCCTACCACTGCTCCTTCATCGGCGCCACGGACCCCAACCGCTACTACATGTGGTCGGGACACACGGGCAACGACGGCACCGGCGGCGGCCCGGTCCTCGGCAACCAGGAGGCCGGCTACGGCTGGAAGACCTACCCCGAGCGCCTGGAGGCGGCCGGGGTGTCCTGGAAGGTCTACCAGGACATCGGCGACGGCCTGAACGCGGCCGGCCACTGGGGCTGGATCGGCGACGCCTTCCGCGGCAACTACGGCGACAACTCGCTGCTGTACTTCAACTCCTACCGCAACGCCCAGCCGGGCAGCGCCCTGTACGAGAAGGCCCGTACGGGCACCAACGCCAAGGCGGGCGAAGGCTACTTCGACAAGCTGCGCGCGGACGTGGTGGGCGGCACGCTGCCGCAGGTCTCGTGGATCGCGGCGCCCGAGGCGTTCAGCGAGCACCCGAACTGGCCCACGAACTTCGGCGCCTGGTACATCTCGCAGGTGCTCGACGCGCTGACGGCCAACCCCGACGTGTGGGCGAAGACGGCCTTCCTCATCACCTACGACGAGAACGACGGCTTCTTCGACCACGTCGTGCCGCCGTACCCGCCCACCTCCGCGGCGTGGGGCCTGTCCACCGCCGACGTCACGAAGGACCTGTACGCCGGGGGCGGCGGCTACGCGGCCGGCCCCTACGGGCTGGGCCCGCGCGTCCCGATGATCGTGGTCTCCCCGTGGAGCAAGGGCGGCTACGTCTGCTCCGAGACCTTCGACCACACCTCGGTGATCCGCTTCATGGAGAAGCGGTTCGGCGTGCAGGAGCCCAACATCTCGCCGTGGCGGCGCGCGGTCTGCGGCGACCTGACCTCGGCCTTCGACTTCAGCCGGGCGGACGCGTCCCCGGCGGCCCTGCCCTCGACGGCCGCGTACGTCCCGGCGGACCACAACACCCACCCGTCCTACCACCCGGTCCCGCCGGCGACCGGCGCCCTGCCCAAGCAGGAGGCGGGCGCGAAGCCGACGCGCGCGCTCGGCTACCAGCCGTACGCGGACGGCAAGGCCACCGTCTCCACCGGCAAGTTCACCCTGACCTTCTCCTCCGGACCCTCCCTCGGCGCCCATTTCCACAGCACCTCGGGCAACCGCACGGACGGCCCGTGGCCCTACACGGTCGAGGCGGGCAAGACCCTGTCGGACACCTGGAGCACGAGCGGCTCCACCGGGAACCAGGTCAACCTCACGGTCTGGGGCCCGAACGGCTTCCTGCGCACGTGGAAGGGCCCGGCGAAGAAGGCCGGCCCCGAGGTCACGGCCCGCCACGACGCGGCCACCGGCAACCTCAAGCTGACGCTGGCCAACTCCGGTACGGCGGCGGTCAACCTCACGGTGACCAACGCCTACGGAGGCGCGGCCCAGGTCCTGCGCGTCGCGGCGGGCGGCACGGTCGCGCACACGGTGAACCTGTCCGGCACGGCCCGCTGGTACGACGTCACGGTCGTCTCCGACGCGGACGCCACCTTCCTGCGCCGCTTCGCCGGCCACGTGGAAACGGGCGCGACGGGCGTCTCGGACCCGGCGATCAAGACCGTCTGACGCGGTCGGCCGGTACGCGCAGCAGCCGCCGCTCCAGGACCGGGAGGTCAGCGGGGCGGTGGCTGCGGGCGTGGCGCGGCAGGAGCTCGCGGCCTGTGTCCGGGACCCGGACGCGCACCACGGGGGGAAGGTGCCGGCGTCACGGTGTGATGGTAGGCCCGGTGGGCAGAACGTACGGCGGCAATTCTTTCAGCCCCGTCACCGAGGGAGAACGCATGGCCATCGCCCACCGCAGGATCGGCACCGGCCCCGTCCGCATCATCGTGCTGCACGACTGGTTCGGCACGTCCACCAACTGGGGCTCCGTGCTGGAGTACCTGGACCCGCGGGAGTTCTCGTACGCCTTCCTCGACTACCGGGGCTACGGCGACCGCCGGGACGTCCCCGGCCGCCACAACCTCGCCGAGATCGCCGACGACGTCCTCGCGCTCGCCGACGAGCTCGGCTGGGACACCTTCTCCCTCCTCGGGCACTCCATGGGCGGCAAGGCCATGCAGCAGGTCCTCGTCCGCGCCCCCGAGCGCGTGGAGAAGCTGGTCGGGATCAACCCCGTCCCCGCGGCCCCCTACGAGATGGACGACGCGACCCGCGCGCTGTTCTACGGGGCCGCCGAGAACGCCGGGAACCGCCGCGCCATCCTCGACGTCGTCACCGGCCACCGCGCGAGCCCGCGCTGGCTGGACCTGATGGTCGAGCACTCGCTGGCCGTGTCCCGCCCCGAGGCCTTCGCCGCGTACCTCGCGAGCTGGCAGCCGCTGGACCTGTCCGCCGCCGTGAAGGGCAGCACCGTCCCGGTCCTGGTCCTCGTCGGCGAGTACGACCTCGCGCTCACCGTCGACGTCATGCGGGCCACCTGGCAGGTCTGGTACCCCGACTGCCGCATCCACCCGCTGCCCGGCGCCGGCCACTACCCGCCGCACGAGAGCCCGGTGGCCTTCGCGACCGAGGTCGAGGCCTTCCTGCGCGGCTAGTGCCGTGGCCGGGAAGGTTTGCCGGGTCGCGGTGTCCGGTGCGGTGCATCTCCCCCAGCTACCGCTGGGAGGGGCCCCCGGGCGGAGGGCCGCCGCTTGTACTGGACGTACTTCGGTGGTCCGACAACGCGGCGAGGTGCCGTGCCGGGCGCCGTGACCCGGTGGACCTTTCCGGTCACGGCACTAGTGCTGTGACTTCGGCAGCAGGCGGTCGATCAGGGCGAGGGCGATGGCCGACACGATGAAGGCCACGTGCACGATCACCTGCCACATCGTCTGCTGCCACACCCACGTGTCCCCGGAGATCTCGATGAAGGACTTCAGGAGGTGGATCGAGGAGATGCCGATGATGGCGGTGGCCAGTTTCACCTTCAGGACGTTCGCGTTGACGTGGCTGAGCCATTCCGGCTCGTCGGGGTGGTCCTTGAGGTTGACCCTGGCCACGAAGGTCTCGTAGCCGCCGACGATCACCATCAGCAGCAGGTTGGCGACCATCACCACGTCCACCAGGCCCAGGACCATCAGCATGGTCGTGGTCTCCGTGAGGGCGCCGATGTCCCCGACCAGGTGGGCGACGTCCTTGAGGAAGACCCAGACGTAGACCACCTGGGCCACGATCAGGCCCAGGTAGAGCGGCAGCTGGAGCCAGCGGCTCAGGAACATCAGTTCATCGATGCGGTGCGGGCGCCCGCGCGGGTGTCGTCGATCGTCCTGGGCAGCGGCGGGCACCACTACGAGACGTGGGGCCGCGAGGTCCCGCCGGCGCTGGAGTGGCTGGTGGGACGGCTGAGACTCGCCCGGCTGCTTGTAGGCGTAGGAGGAGAAGCGGCCGTCGGTGCTGTGCGCGGTGGTGCCGTCACCGAAGTCCACGTCCGCGCTCGTCACCGGCCACGGCGCCGTGGTGCCCGCGGTGTCGACCGAGACGCTCAGCGGCAGGACACCGCTGAGGGGGCTCTGGTTGGTGGGCAGTTCCGGCTTGACCGTGAAGGCCGTGGCCAGCGAACCGGCCGGGGTCACCTTGGTCAGGATGTCGAAGGAGGAGACCTCCGCTCCGACGCCGTTGACGGCCTTCACCTTGGCCGCGTAGTCGCCCGGCACGGCGTAGGCGTGCTCGGCGGTGGTCTGCTCGGTGACCACCGGAGCCGTGCCGTCACCGAAGTCGAAGTGGTACGTCACGCCGGCGGGCCACTTGCTGTCCACGGAGGCCGTCGCCTTCACGCGCGTACCGACCGGCGCCCAGCTCTCGCTCAGCGAGAGGTTCACGCTCCGCAGGTCGTCCTGCGCCTCGTAGGCGCCGCGGTCGATGTACCCGCCGTCCTTGCCCGTGTTGGGCACCCTCGGGTCGTCCGCGACCGGCTTCCCGTAGAGGTCCAGGGGAATCACCCCCGGGGCCGTGGAATCGCCCGAATCGATGGTGGGGGATCCGTCCCACGTGCCGACGCCTTCGGGGGACACGTTCACGATGTCGTGCGCACCCTGGCCGCTGGCTGCCAGGAACGCCACCACCGTCTGGTGGTCCGTGCCGGCCCAGTTGTAAGGGGATGCCACGCCCGCGGACTGGGCCGCGATGAGGTTGTAGTCGACGCGGGTACCGGACGTGGCGCTCTGCGCCACCGCGATGCCGACGCGCGGCTCGGCGACCGCGCACGTCTTGGGGGTGCTCCTGGTGAAGATCGCGTTGTTGAACAGCGCCGAGCCGGTCGAGGTCCCGCCGACCGAGACGGCCGCCCCGCAGTCGCCGCCGATGCTGTTGTTGGTGAGGACGGTGCCGGGCGCGTCCAGCACCGTCGCCCCCGGCCGCCGGTTGTCCTCGATCACGTTGCGGCTGAGGACGGTGCGCTGCGCCCCGCCCTCGATCCGGACGGCGCCGAGCGTGCTCCGCACGACGCGTACGTCCGTGCTCGCCTCGCCGACCACGACGGCGGCGGCTTGGGGTCCGTAGGCGTAGAGCTTCTCCAGCGTGACGTCGCGGGAACCGCCGACGCGCACCCCGCCCCTGACCTGGAGTCCGCGGACCACGACGTGGGAGGCCCCGCTGACGGTCAGGCCCTTGTCGAGGTAGGACCGGAAGACGCCGCCGCCGTCCTCGCCGACGGCGAAGGTGATCGGCTTGCCCGGCTCTCCCGAGCGGTCGATCGTGACCGCGTCGGGGTAGCTGGTGTCCGGGGCGATCCGCACGGTCTGGCCCGGCTTGACCACCTTGGCCGCGGCGCCGATCGAGCAGAACGGGACGGACTTCGAGCCGGTCCCGGCGTCGGAACAGGCGTCCGAAGCGCTGTTCACGGACAGGTCGGCCGGGGTCTCGGCAGCGGCGACAGCCGGTATCCCGAGAAGGGTGACGAGGCCCGCGGTGAGCAGGACCGTCGCACGGGTAGGACGCACAGGCAGGGTTCCTTCGGTGGTAAGGGCGGCGGGGATCGACCAAGGACAGGAAGCGGCGCCGCACGACGGTGCCCGGCCGTTCCCCCCAGCAACGGTCGGGCGCACGCGAACCCTGAAGTCTCGGATCATCATCCCCTGCCGGGAACTGCCTGTCACCCCGGGATAATTCACCTGCATTGTTGCGAACAGCTGATCGGAGAGGGGAACGCCCTCCTCCGCCACCGGCTGTCAGAGCACCGTCACCCGAGCCTGCGCCCACGAGGTGTGATCGAAGGCCGAGTTCGCATTGGCATCCGCCACGACGAGGTGGAGCAGCTTGACCCCCCGTACGTCCACGTCGAGCGCGGTCGGCCCCGAGGCGCCGGTCAGCACCCCGGTGGTCGCCAGCACGCGCCCGTCGCCGCGGACGGTCGCGCGGGTGGCTCCGGCCGCGGACTGCTTCTTCGAGAAGTCGTCGATGCCGACCAGGGCCGTGAAGCGGTTCCCGCGTCCGCCCAGGTGGTAGACGATCTCCGACGGGGCGTGCACGCCGAGCCCCTTCGCGTACGTGACCCCGCCGAAGGCGATCGGGGTGCCGTCGCCCGCCGGCTGCTTGCCGTTGGAGCGGTCGAGCTCGACCGGGCCCCAGCCGTTGGCGGCCGAGACCCACGTCAGGTCGCTGAGGTAGCTGTCCTTGGCGGGCGGGGCCGGCAGCGGGGCGTGGCGGGTGGGCGCCGTGAAGTGCAGGCCGGACGAGGTGGCGGCCTGTGGGACGAGCAGCGCGGGCGCGGTCCCGGGCGCGGTCACCCGCCAGGTCGTGGTCAGGGCCGCGCCCGGGGCCAGGGAGGGCGCGGTGGTCGCGCCCACCGGGGCGGCGGTCCAGCCCGCGGGGACGGGGAGGGTGACGCGCACGTCCGGCCAGGGGCGGCTGGTGCCGTTCGAGACGGTCGTGGTGAGGGTGGCGGCCGAAGCGTCGGCGACCGCCGTGAGGCCCCACGGGCGGCGGGTGTACGTATCGGCCCAGGAGGAGCGGAGCAGGGCCGTCAGGGAGGTGACCACGGAGGGGTTCGCCGCCGCCACGTCGTACTTCTCGGCGAGGTCCGTGGTCAGGTTGTAGAGCTCGAACCGCCACTGCGCGTCCGGTACGGTCCGGTCGCGCGCCGGGGCGAACCGTACGGCCTTCCACTGGTCCTTGCGGACGGCCTCCGCCACCTGCTTCGCCCGGCCGCCGTCCTGGGTGTTGGCCCGGCTGGTGACGCCCTGCTCGTCGCGGTACCAGTACAGGTGGCCGTGGACCGGGGCGAGGGCGGGTGCGCCGTTCAGCACCGGGGCCGCCGAGAGCCCGTCGATGTCCGAGGGGGCCGGGGCGCCGCCCGCCAGTTCGGCGAGGGTGGGCAGGAGGTCGTACAGCGGGGTGGGGCGGGCGCTGGTGGTGCCGGGCGCGATGCGGCCCGGGGACCAGGCGATCAGCGGGACGCGTACGCCGCCCTCGTAGAGGTTCCTCTTGTAGCCGCGCAGCGGGCCGTTGGCGTCGAAGAGGTCGGGGTTCACGCCGCCCTCCTCGTGCGGGCCGTTGTCGGAGGCGATCAGGACCACGGTGCGCTCCGCGATCCCCAGCGCCTCCAGCCGGTCCACGACCGCGCCGACCTGCGCGTCGAGGAGGCTGATCTGCGCCGCGTGCGCCTTGTTCGCCTGGGTCCACGACTGCGAGGCGTACGCGCCGATGTCGGGGACCTCGCTCGGGGCGTGCGGCAGGTTGGGGGCGAGGAAGAGCAGGAAGGGGTCGGCCCCGGCGGCGCGGGCGTCGATGAAGTCGAGGGCGCGCGCGGCGATCGCGTCGGGGGCGAAGGTGCCCGCCGGGACGGTCTCCTTGGCGTCGTTGTGCCAGAGGTAGGCAGGGTGGTACTGGTGGGCGTGGCTGTGGTCGATGTACCCGTAGAACTCCTCGAAGCCCCGCGCGCCCGGGTGGCTCGGCTGGTCCCCGGCCTCCGGTCCGAAGCCCCACTTGCCGAACAGGCCCGTACGGTAGCCGCGCGCCCGCAGCACCTCCGCGAAGGTGGTGTCGCCGGCGCCGAGGCTGCCCTGGCCGCCGCTGGAGGGGTTGGCGCGGACGGCGGCGTGGCCGGTGTGCAGGCCGGTGAGCAGTGCCGCCCGGGAGGGCGCGCAGACGGCGGCTGCGGAGTAGGCGTCGGTGAAGCGGAGCCCCTCGGCGGCGAGCCGGTCGATGCGCGGGGTGGAGATCAGCTTCTGGCCGTACGCGCCCAGGTCCCCGTACCCGAGGTCGTCGGCCAGGACCACCACGAGGTTCGGGGCCGGCGCCGGCGGCTCGGCGGCGGCCGCCCCCTGGGGCCGCGCCAGCTGCGGGAGGGCCGCGAGGCCCGCGGCGGCGGCGGATCCCGCGATGAAGTGGCGGCGGCTGGGCATCTCGAACTCCCCGGTGGCGAAAGGCTGGTGGGAAGATCGTCCGCCCGGGCGGCCGCCGGGACCATGCACGGGGCGTGAAAAGCGTGTGACAGCCCCCGGGCGTGCGCCCGCGGGCTGTCGGGGAGAGCGCCGGGACGGTCAGATGGTCGAGGTGTCGATGACGAAGCGGTAGCGGACGTCGCCCGCCTGTACGCGCTCGTACGCCTCGTTGACCTCCGCGGCCGCGATCACCTCGATGTCCGAGCCGAGTCCGTGCAGCGCGCAGAAGTCGAGCATCTCCTGCGTCTCGGCGATCCCGCCGATCATCGAGCCGGCCAGCGTCTTGCGGCCGCCGATGACGGAGAACAGGTTCAGCGAGACGGGCTCCTCGGGGGCGCCGACGTTCACCAGGGCGCCGTCCACCTTCAGCAGCCCGAGGTAGGCGTCGAGGGCGAGCGGTGCGGAGACGGTGGACACGATCAGGTCGAAGCGGCCCGCCAGCTCCTCGAAGGTGGTCTCGTCGTTCGTGGCGTAGAAGTGGTCGGCGCCGAGCCCCAGCCCGTCCTCCTTCTTGCGCAGGGTCTGGGAGAGCACGGTGACCTCGGCGCCGAGGGCGTGGGCGATCTTGACGCCCATGTGGCCGAGGCCGCCGAGGCCGACGATCGCGACCTTCTTGCCGGGGCCGGCCTTCCAGTGCCGCAGCGGGGAGTAGAGGGTGATGCCGGCGCACAGCAGCGGGGCGGCGATGTCGAGGGCGAGGCCGTCGGGGATGCGGACGGTGTAGTTCTCGTCGACGACCACGTGGGTGGAGTAACCGCCGTACGTGGGCTCGCCGTTCTTGTCGAGGGCGTTGTACGTGCCGGTCATGCCCTTGGCGCAGAACTGCTCCTGCCCGGCGAGGCACTGCTCGCACTCGCGGCAGGAGTCGACGAAGCAGCCGACGCCGACGCGGTCGCCGACCGCGAACTTGGTGACGCCCGGGCCGACCTCGGTGACCACTCCGGCGATCTCGTGCCCCGGGACCATCGGGTAGATGCCCTCGCCCCAGCCGTCGGTGACCTGGTGGATGTCGGAGTGGCAGATGCCGGCGAACTTGATGTCGATGAGGACGTCGTGCGTGCCGACCGGGCGGCGCGGGACGGTGATGCGCTCCAGCGGGGCCTTGGGGGCGGGAGCGGCGTAGGCGGCGACCTGGGTGACGGACACGGTGGGGCTCCTCGGAAGACTGCTGCGAGTGACTGCGGTGTGCGAGTGACTGCGGTGAAGGACTGCGGCGCCGGGCGGCGCACCGCTCGTTCCTCGGTCACCAGCATGCCCTCGCGGGCCGCGGCGACCCATCCCCCTGTCCTGCCTAGGACTGGCGAACCTACCCTTGGCGGGGTCAGGCACAGCCCCCCGGCCTGTCCGCGCACGCGGCGATACTGGGGTAATGGACCAGCTTGATCAGCGAGCCGAGCTCGGCGAGTTCCTGCGATCCCGGCGCGCCCGGCTGCGCCCCGAGGACGTGGGCCTGACCGACCACGGCCGTCACCGCCGGGTCCCCGGCCTGCGCCGCGAGGAGCTGGCGCAGCTGGCGGGGGTCTCGGTCGCCTACTACACGCGCCTTGAGCAGGGCCACGGGCAGAACGTGTCCGCGGAGATCCTCGACGCCATCGCGCGGGCGCTGCGCCTGGACGGCACCGAGCACGCGCACCTGAGCCGGCTGGCCGCCCCCAAGCCCCGCAGGCGCCGCCAGGCGGCGCGCCCGCAGCAGGTCCGCCCCGAGCTGCGGACGCTGCTGGACGCCATGGAAGGCGTACCGGCGTACCTGGTCGGGCGGCGCCAGGACGTCATCGGCTGGAACCGGCTGGCGGCCGCGGTCTTCGGCGACTTCGGGGCCCTGCCCGCGCAGGAGCGCAATCTCGTACGGCTGGTGTTCCTGGACCCGGCGACGGCCGAGCTGTACGCGGACTGGGAGTGCCGTGCGTGCGAGGTCGTGAGCAATCTGCGGCTGTACGCCGGCCGGTACCCCGATGACGAACGCCTGACGGCCCTGGTGGGCGAGCTGTCCGTGAAGAACGAGGAGTTCCGCCGGCTGTGGGCGGCCCACACGGTGGCGGACGACAAGACCCACGGCCTCAAGCGGCTGCGCCATCCCCTGGTCGGCGAGCTCCTGCTCTCCTTCGAGACCCTGGCCCTGCCGGACGATCCGGCGCAGTTCCTGGTCACCTACCACGCGCCTCCGGGCTCCCCCTCGGCCGACGCCCTGCGCATGCTCTCGTCCTGGTCGGCGCCGGCGGCCCCCGCCTCAGTCCTGGAGCTGTAGCTGTAGCTGTAGCTGTAGCTGTAAGTAGCCGTGTGCGCGTTCGCGCCGGTAGCCCAGGGCCGCGTTGACCGCGAGCATCGGGGTGTTGTCGTCCGCCACCGAGGTGGCGATGGTGCGCAGGTCCGGGTGGCGGACGGCGGCCTCGGCGAGCATGCGGAGCTTGACCGCGCGGCCGAGGCCGTGGCCCCGGTGGGCGGGGACCACCACGGTGTCGTACTGGAGCGCGCGCGGGCCCGCCGGGTCGGGGAGGACCAGTTCCGTGTAGGCCGCCACCTCGCCGTCCGGGGTGACGGCGGCGACCGTGGTCAGCGCGCCTCCCCGGTCCAGGATCTTGCGGTGGTTCGCGTGCAGGCGCTCCGCCGTCCAGGTCTGGATCCGCTGGTCCAGGTCCCCCATCGGCGCGTCCTCCATCGCCCTGTGGGCGACGGCCACCGCCGGCGCCCACGCGTCGGGGACCAGTCCGGGCCAGCAGAACAGCTCGTAGCCGCGCGTCCGGCCGGACCGTCAGCTCGTCCAGGAACGCGGTGTGGTCGTTGCCGCCGTCCGTGAACAGGACCAGCGAGGCGACGCCGTCCTCCGCGGCCCAGTGCACCGAGCGCCCCCGCGCCGAAGGCACCCGCAGCGCTCCGGCCACCTCCGTCCGGGAGGGCGGCGGCACCTGCGGCAGGTCGGCCGTCCGGGCGGAAGCCAGGACGGCCCACCAGTGGTCGACCTCGGTGTCGGTGGGGGGTGCGGAGAGCGCGGCGGTGCGCTCAGGCGTTTTCGGTGATCGTCACCCGGCCGCGCCGGATCGTCGCCACGCGCGGTGCCCGCTTCGCGAGCGCGCTGTCGTGCGTGACCATCACGAAGGTCAGGCCGTGCTCCTTCCACAGCCCTTCGAGCAGGTCCATGACCTCGTCGCGCATCGATTCGTCGAGGTTGCCGGTCGGCTCGTCGGCGAGCAGCACCTTCGGCCGCTTCACCAGGGCCCGGGCGATGGCCACGCGCTGCTGCTGGCCGCCGGACATCTCGCCGGGCAGGTGGCCCATCCGCTCGCCGAGGCCCACGGAGTCCAGTGCCTCGGCGGCCCGCTCGCGGCGTTCGCGCGCCTTGAGGCCGAGCGGAACCAGCGCCGTCTCGACGTTCTCCTGGGCGGTGAGCGTCGGGATCAGGTTGAAGGACTGGAAGACGAAGCCGATGTTCTCCGCCCGGACCCGGGTGAGGCGGGCCTCGGAGACGGTGGCGAGGTCGAGCCCGTCGAGGACGACCGCTCCCGCCGTCGGCCGGTCGAGGGCGCCGAGCATCTGGAGCAGGGTGGACTTGCCGCCGCCGGTGGGACCCTGGATGACGAGCCGGCCGCCGTCCTCGATGGTCAGGTCCACGCCGGCCAGCGCGTCGATGGATTCCTTGCCGCGCCGGTAGCGCTTGGTGACACCGGTGAGTTGGTACATCTCGTTCCTTCGCTCGCTCAGAAGTTCGTACGGTCGGCCCGCGCGGGCGGGCGGCCCCGCCGGCCCGCGGGGCGGGCGGGCTACTCGACGCGGCGCAGGGCGTCCGCCGGCCGCAGCCGGGAGGCGCGCCAGCCGCCGAAGCCGCCCGCGATCAGCCCGCCGGCGACGGCGAGGGCGACGGCCAGGCCGATCGTGGAGAACGAGACGGGCGCGGTGAGCGCGATGTCGAGGGCCTTGCCCGCGCCCTGCCGGGCGGAGCGCATCATGCCGCCGCCTCCCGCGCCGCCGCCGGCGCCGGCCCGGGCTCCGCCGCCCGCGAGTTGCGCGGTGAGCTTCGGGCTGATCGCCGTGATGGCGTAGGCGGCCGCGAGCCCCAGGCCGATGCCGAGCGCCCCGCCGATCAGGCCGTTGACCAAGGCCTCTCCGGCGACCTGGCCGGTGACGCGGCCGCTCTTCCAGCCGAGCGCCTTGAGGGTGCCGAACTCGCGGACGCGCCGGGAGACGGCGGAGGAGGTCAGCAGGCCGGCGACGAGGAAGGCCGCCAGGAGGACGGCGTACGAGAGCCAGGTGCCGACGGTGGAGGCGAGGGAGGCGGCGGTGGAGAGCGAACCGGAGACCGTGTCGGCGAGGTCGGCCGAGGTGGTGACGGTGGTGTCCGGGACGTTCTTCTGGATGGCCTGCTTCACGGAGCCGATCGCCTGGGAGTCCTCGGCCTGGACGTAGACCGTGGTGATCTTGTCCGGGGTCCCCGCGAGGGTCTGGGCCTGCTTGAGCGGTACGTAGACGTTGGCGGCCGCGTCCCCGCTGTCGGCGGTGGCGATGCCGATGACCTTGAACTTGGCGTTCTTGACGGTGACTTCGGAGTCGACGGCCAGCTTGTTCTTCGTGGCGTAGGCGCTGTCGACGACCGCGACGGCCGCGTCGGTCTCGCCGGCCTGGAAACCGCGGCCCGAGGTGATCTCGGAGGTGGTGAGCGGGCCCAGCTCGGGCTTGGTGACGTCCGTGCCGTACACGGAGAAGGAGTTGACGTCGAAGTCGGCGCCTCCGCCCTCGACCGTGCCGCCCGCACCGCCCGTGGCGCCGCCCGTCGCGCCCGGCTTGGTGGCGCCGCCGCTGCCCGCGGCGCCCTCCGCCCGCTTGAACTCGCCGCGCTTGAACTGCCCGTTGACCTTCATCACCTGCAGACTGAGCCCGCCGACGGCCTGGGCGACGCCCTCCTGGCCGGACACCTCGCCCACGGTCGCGGCGTCGAGCGTCTCGAAGCCCTGCGGCATGACGAGGTCGCTGCTCTGCTCGGCCCCGGCGTTCGCGTCGCCCTCGCCGTTCGCGTCGAACTGGAACCGGGGCCGGGCGGCGGCGCCGTCCTCGCCCGGCGGGGCCTGCGCCTTGGTGACGGTCATGTCCGTCCCGAGGCCGTAGAGCGACTGGAGGACCTTGCCCTGCGCCTGAGCCATCCCCGCCGAGACCGAGGTGACGACGATGACGAGGGCGATGCCCAGGGCGAGTCCGGAGGCGACGACGAGCGCCGCCTTCCTGCGGCGGCGCAACTCGCGCCGGAGGTAGGTGAAGAACATGCGGCGAACCTAGGCAGCACCCCTGATCGCCGGATAAGCCGCCGATAAGAGTCGGATGAGAACGCGAACTCACAGGCCACGCACAGACGGACGGCGGGGAGCCCCCTGGCCGGGGCTCCCCGCCGTCCGTCGCGGGGTTCAGCTGTCGGGTCGGCGCGTCAGACGGCCGCGCCCGCCTTCCAGTCCGCCCAGCTCATGTTCCAGCCGTTGAGTCCGTTGTCCGGCTTGATGGTCTTGTCCGGGGAGTTGACGACCGTGACGACGTCTCCGATGAGGGAGTTGTCGTAGAACCAGGCCGCGGGCTGGTTCGGGTCGTTCGCACCCTTGGCGTCGTTCAGACCGACACAGCCGTGGCTGGTGTTGACGCTGCCGAAGATGGAGTCCGAGCCCCAGTAGTTGCCGTGGATGAAGGTGCCGGAGTTGGACAGCCGCATCGCGTGCGGAACGTCCTTGATGTCGTACTCGCCCTTGCCGTCATCGTCCGTGAAGCCGACGGTGGCACCGTTCATCCGGGTCTCCTTGAACTTCTCGGAGATCACCATCTGGCCGTTGTACGTCGGGTTCGCCGGGGCGCCCGCCGAGATCGGGATGGTCTTGAGGACCGCGCCGTCCCGGGTGACCGTCATCTTCTTCGACTTCGCGTCGACGGTGGAGACCTGGCTCCTGCCGATCTTGAAGGTGGCGGTCTTGTTCTGGACGCCCTGGATGCCGGGGCCGCCCGCGACGCCGTCCAGCGCCAGCTTCAGCGTGACGGTGGAGTTCGCCTGCCAGTACTTCTCCGGGCGGAAGTCCAGGCGCTGCGCGCTGAACCAGTGGCCCACGACTTCCTGGCCGCTGGTGGAGGTGACCGTGATGCCCGCCTGGACGGCCTTCTTGTCCTTGATCGGCTTGTTGAAGGTGATCGAGACCGGCATGCCCACACCGACGGTCTTGCCCTCGTCCGGGATGAAGGAGCCGACGAAGCTGTTCTCCGGGGAGATCGTGGTGAAGGAGGCGTTCTCGTGCGCCTCGCGGCCCGCCTCGTCCTTCGCGGTCGCCGACAGCGCGTACTTGGTCGAGCGCTTCAGCGCGCCGTCCGGCTTCCAGCTCTTGCCGTCCGCGGCGATCTTGCCCGGCACCGCGGTGCCCTCGTTGCTCTTCAGCTCGACCAGGGTGAGCGTTCCGTCGACGACGGCCACGTTGGCCGCGTCGTTCAGGCCGACGTTGGCGGCGCCGTCCTTGGGAGTGATGGTTATTCGCGCCTTGGAGGCGTCCTTGGCCGCCGCCGCGTCGACATCGGCCTTGGCCGACGCCTCCCCGTTGGCCTTCGGCGCATCCGTCCCGCCGTCACCCGCGTCGTTGCACCCCGCGAGCACCAGTACGCCACCGAGTACGGCGGATATGGCCACCAGGGCCTTTCTCCGTCGCTTGCTGTCCGTCCTCACACGCCACTCCATCGTTGCCGGAACCCCGTTCCCCGGGCAGGGGGGCACGCCCCCCTGCCTCGTCCTGACAACGCGTTGACGCCCCGGGCCGCATCCACATTCCCTTCGAATGTGGTCAACCCCACCGTCAGACGCTGTCAGCCTCTTCGTCGATGTCCCCATCTTCCTCGTCCAGGTCCCACTCCATGGACTCGGGGTCGTATTCCACGGGCTCGCTGCTCCAAGAGGCCTGTGCGAGCTCCACTCCGGGGATTTCCGCGACGAGGTCGGTGGGGTCCACCAAGTAGGCCAAAGCCTCCGATTCGTCCTCCCGGACCGCCGCCTCCGCGTGGCTGCGCTCTTCGTCCGGCATGAACTCGTCGGCCTTGATGTGCGCGAGCGCGGCTCCGGTGAGCGCGTCCACGTCGGGTACCTCGAGTACCAGATCCACCCGAAGGCGTACGTATCGTGATGTCTCAGAAGGGTTCATATGACGGAGGGTAATCCCGCGCAATCCCCGGCTTTCCCACGACCCGCCCCTTTCCCCGACATCAACGCTCCCCCGAACGGGCCGATTTCCCCCCGGATTCGGTAAATGACCATTAAACGCCGATATGACAATCCACCCTTCCCCAGCAGGCTCTTCCCGACCGGGCTGAACCCCGGAGCGCTCCGGAGGTACCATCACCGGACACGGCCAATTCGCTGCTGCACAAGGGGGATCGCACCGTGTCCGCACGTCGATCAACACTCACCGCTCTCGGAGCGACCACCCTCCTCGCCGCTCTGTGGTTCGTCCCCTCGGCCAACGCCACCGCCCCCGAGCACGCGCAGGGCTCCGCCTCCGAGTCCGCGGCCGGGAGCTCCCGGTCCCAGGCCGCGGCGGCCCTGGCGGCCGACGGCGCCTCCCTCTCGCTCGCCGACACCGGCGGCGTCGAGACCACCCCGTACCTGCTCGGCGGCACGCTCTGCCTGGGCCTCGGGGCCGGCTTCGTGGCCTTCTCGGTACGCCGCTCGCGCGCGCTGTAGCACCGGCGCCAACGCCGGTCCGGGCCCCGGTTTCCCCGGGCCCGCGTCTCCGCGTCCCGCGTCCCCGCGTCTCCGCGTCCCCGCGTCTCCGCGTCCCCACGTCTCCGCGTCCCCACGTCTCCGCGTCCCCACGTCTCCGCGTACGACAAAGGGCCGCGGTCCGGGGTGATTCCCCGGGCCGCGGCCCTTTCGCCGTACGGCGCGACTCAGGCCAGGCGGCCGGTCACGGATTCCACGGCCTCCACGAGCGCGCCCGACCGGACGAACGCGTCGGCGGCGGCCAGGTCGGGGGCGAGGAAGCGGTCCGGTCCGGGCCCCTCCACACCCGCCGCGCGGGCGGCCGTGATGGCGGCCCGGCTGGCCGGCGCCGGGGTGAGTCCGTGGCGCAGCTCGATGGCGCGGGTGGCGGCGTACATCTCGATCGCGACGATCCGGGTGAGGTTGTCGACGGCCGTACGGAGCTTGCGCGCCGCCGACCACCCCATGGAGACGTGGTCCTCCTGCATGGCGGAGGAGGGGATCGAGTCGGCGGAGGCCGGGACCGCGAGCCGCTT
The DNA here is from genome assembly GCF_003287935.1 of Streptomyces sp. ICC1. Taxonomy (GTDB): domain Bacteria; phylum Actinomycetota; class Actinomycetes; order Streptomycetales; family Streptomycetaceae; genus Streptomyces; species Streptomyces tritrimontium. Next base: position 6,161,382 of record NZ_CP030287.1, on the reverse strand, counting down.
CATCTCGCTGACCAGGGCGGCCTGCGTGTACTGGGCGATCATCAGGCCGGAGTCCACACCGGCGTCGTCCGCGAGGAACGGCGGCAGGCCGTGGCTGCGGTTCTTGTCGAGCAGCCGATCGGTGCGGCGCTCGCAGATGGAGCCGAGGTCGGCCGCGGCGATGGCCAGGAAGTCCAGGACGTACGCGACCGGGGCTCCGTGGAAGTTGCCGTTGGACTCCACGCGCCCGTCGGGCAGCACGACCGGGTTGTCGACGGCGGCGGCCAGCTCGCGCGAGGCGACGAGGGCGGCGTGCGCCATGGTGTCGCGGCCCGCGCCGGCGACCTGCGGGGCGCAGCGCACGGAGTAGGCGTCCTGGACGCGCGGGGCGGACTCCTCCTGGAAGTGCCCGGTGAGCCCCGACCCCGCCAGGACGGCGGCCATGTTGGCGGCGGAGGCGCCCTGGCCGGGGTGCGGGCGGATGGCGTGCAGCTCGGGCTGCAGCACCTTCTCGGTCCCGAGCAGCGCCTCCAGGGTCAGGGCGGCGGTGATGTCGGCGGAGGTGTACAGCTTGCCGAGGTCGGCGAGGGCCATGACCAGCATGCCGAGCATTCCGTCGGTGCCGTTGAGGAGGGCGAGGCCCTCCTTCTCCCGGAGCTCGACGGGGACGATCCCGGCTTCGGCGAGCAGCTCGCCGGCGGGCCGGACGGTCCCGTCGGGACCCTCCGCGTCGCCCTCGCCCATGAGGGCGAGCGCGCAGTGCGAGAGCGGGGCGAGGTCGCCGGAGCAGCCGAGGGAGCCGTACTCGTGGACCACGGGGGTGATCCCGGCGTTCAGGACGTCGGCCATGGTCTGCGCGACGGACGGCCGCACGCCGGTGTGCCCGGAGGCGACGGTCTTCAGCCGCAGGAACATCAGTGCGCGCACGACCTCGCGCTCGACGCGCGGGCCCATGCCGGCGGCGTGCGAACGGACGATGTTGCGCTGGAGCTGCGCGCGCAGCTCGGGGCTGATGTGCCGGGAGGCGAGCGCACCGAACCCGGTGGACACCCCGTAGACGGGCTCGGGCTTGGCGGCGAGCGCTTCCACGATCTCCCGGGCCCGGCCCAGCGCGGCGACGGCCTCGCCGGAAAGCTCGACGCGGGCGTTGCCCCGAGCGACGGCGATCACGTCCTCGGCGGTGGTCCCGGACGTTCCCACCACGACAGTGTGCATATCCATATTCAGCACCCTACGGACTGAATCCCTTCATGTCACCCCTCCTTCACGCACCCCCCGCACGCCTCGACCCCGGCGGGGCCTCCCCTCCTTCACGCACCCCTCGCACGGCTCGGCCCCGGCGGGCCTCCCCGGCTTCGCGGCGCTGCGCCGGACTCCGTCCGGCGGGGGCCAGCGGGGCCGGGGGCCTCAGCCCGCCGCGCGTTCGCGCCCGGTCCGGGCAGCGCCCGGGCACCCTCAGCCCGTCCGGCGCTTGAGGACGGGGACGGGGCAGCGCCCGGGCCACGGCTACGCGCGCCCCCGGAACCGCCGCCGCTCCCCCGGCCCCCCGGGCTTCGCGTCCGCCAGCCGGACCACCGCCGTGTCGCGCCCCGCCACCACCGGCTTCAGGGACCGCGCCGCCTTCGCCTTGTACTGGGCCGCGTCCGCCAGCCGGAACAGCCGCCGCGAGGACTTCACCGGGCCGATCGGATCCCCCGTGGACGCGACCCCGCAGGCGACCCCCTCGCCCAGCTCCAGCTCGGCGGCGCGCAGGCACACCTCCTCGGTGACCCGGACCACCTCGTCCGCCGAGGGCCCGACGCTGACGAGGCAGAACTCGTCCCCGCCCAGCCGCGCGACCAGCGAGCCCGGGAGCATCGCCCCGCACAGGCTGAGCACCGAGCCGAAACGTTCCAGCAGGCGGTCGCCCATCGCGTGCCCGAGGGTGTCGTTGACCTTCTTGAGTCCGTTCAGGTCGCAGACGACCAGACTCACCACGGTCGCCGCCGCACTCCTGCGGTGCTCCTCCAGCGCCTCGTCGAGCCGCATGTCCACGGCCCGCCGGTTGGCCAGCCCGGTCAGCGGATCGGTGAAGGCGAGCCGCCGGGCCTCCTCCAGCCGGTCGTTCTGCGCGAGCCCGGCCGCGACCACCGCCGCGAGGACGGTCGCGAACTCCGCGTCGTCCTCGTCGAAGTCCGGCAGGCCCTCGTCCCGGGCCACGTACAGCTCGCCCCAGGCCCGCCCGCTCAGCACGATCGGCGCGACCACGCACGTCCCGCGCCCGCGCCCGCGCAGCGCCTCGCCCCGGCGGCCGGGGCGAGGCGCTGCGCGGGCGCGGGCGCGGGACGGGCCGGGGAGTACGGAGATCCGCTCGGCGGCGATGTTGGCGAGGGCGGTGTCCACGTTGAAGACGGGCTGGGGGACCATCGTGGCCCCGCGCATCAGGCAGGCGATGATGCCGGCCTTGTAGCCGAAGGTGTGGAAGAAGGGGTTCACGATCAGGTAGCGGTCGCCCTCGCGCAGTCCGGCGAGCTCGCTCCACACCTCGTAGCAGCGCAGGGACTGGGCGTGGGTGATGACGGCGCCCTTGGGGCTGCCGGTGGTGCCCGAGGTGAAGATGATGTCGGAGGGGGCGTCCGCGCGGATCGACGCCGTGCGGGCCGCGACCGCCTCGGCGGATACGGAGTCACCGCCGGTCAGGAAGTCCTTCCAGGTGCGGAAGGAGTCGGGGGCGTCCTCGGACAGGACGACGACCTGCTCCAGGTGGGGCAGGCCGGGCAGCGGTCCGGAGCCCTCGCCCTCGGCGGCGGCGCGGCGCAGCGAGGCGACGTAGGAGGTGCCGAGGAAGGTGCCGGTGACGAAGAGGAGCCTGGCGCGGCTGCGCTGGAGGACGTACGCGGCCTCGGTGCCCTTGAAACGGGTGTTGAGGGGGACGAGTACGGCTCCGGCGGAGACGGCGCCGAGCGCGGAGACGATCCATTCGAGGGTGTTGGGCGCCCAGACGGCGACCCGGTCTCCCCGTTCGACGCCGGCGGCGATGCAGGCGGCCGCGGCGCGTTCGACGCGTTCGCCGAGCTGGGCGTAGTCGATGCGGACGCGCCCGTCGACGACGGCCTCGTTCCCGGCGTAGCGGACGGCGGCGTGCCGCACGAGCCCGCCGATGCTGGTCCACGCCAGGTCGGCCCGCCGGTCCTCCGCCGAGCCCTCCGGCCCCGCCGAACCGTCCACCGCCCCGGCCCCCGGCGCGGATGCGGTCCGGGACTCCACTCCGGACCCCGCTCCGGACTCCACTCCGGACTCGGCTCCGGACCCCGCTCCGGACTCGGCTCCGGACTCGGCTCCGGACTCGGCTCCGGACTCCGCTCCGGGCGCGCGATCAGGGCCGGTGGCCGGGCGGGCCCGGTCCGGGCCGGTGGCCGGGCCAGTGGCCGGGCCGGTCGCCGGGCCGGTGGCCGGGCCTGCCCCGTCCGCGTTCCGGGTCGCGCGAGCGACACTGCGTGCGGCCTCGTCCTCGTCCATCGTCCGCCCCTCCTGCGATACCAGTAGCTGACTATCCGTCAGATTAGCTGTAGCCTTCGCGGCTGTCAGTACTGGTGCGCACCCCGGAGGTGGCGATGGCGGCAACGCTCAAGGACGCTACGGCGATAGTCGGCATCGGGCAGACCGCCTTTGCCAAACAACTGCCGCAGTCCGAGAAGGAACTGGCCTGCCGGGCCATCCTGGCGGCACTCGACGACGCCGGCATAGACCCCTCCGAGGTCGACGCCTTCTCCTCCTACACGATGGAGGAGACCGACGAGGTCGAGGTCGCCAAGGCCATCGGCGCCGGCGACGTCACCTTCTTCTCCAAGATCGGCTACGGCGGCGGCGGCTCCTGCGCCACCGTCGGCCACCTGGCCGCCGCCGTCGCCACCGGTCAGGCGAGCGTCGGCGTCGCCTGGCGCTCGCGCAAGCGCGGCTCCGGTCCCCGCCCGTGGAAGAACACCGCCGTCCAGCTCCCCACCCCCGGCCAGTGGACCCGCCCCTTCGGGCTGCTGCGCCCCGCGGACGAGATCGGGATGCTGGCCCGCCGCTACATGCACGAGTACGGAGCCACCCGCGACCACCTCTTCAACGTCGCGATGGCCTGCCGCAACCGGGCCAACGAGAACCCGGCCGCGATGATGTACGAGCGCCCGCTGACCCGCGAGATGTACATGACCTCCCGCATGATCAGCGACCCGCTCTGCCTCTTCGACAACTGCCTGGAGACGGACGGCGCCCTGGCCTGCGTCATCGTCAGCGCCGAGCGCGCCCGCGACTGCCGCCAAAAGCCCGTCTACGTCCACTCCGTGGCCCAGGGCCTGCCCTCCCAGCACCACGGCATGGTCAACTACTGGAACGACGACCCGCTGTCCGGACCCGCCTGGACCGCCGCCCGACACCTGTGGAAGCAGGCCGACTTCGGGCCGCAGGACGTGGACGTCGCCCAGATCTACGACGCCTTCACCCCGCTGATCCCGCTCTCCCTGGAGGGCTACGGCTTCTGCGGGCGCGGCGAGGGCGCCGCGTTCACCGAGGGCGGCGCGCTGGAGATGGGCGGCCGGCTGCCCATCAACACCGGCGGCGGCGGCCTCTCCGAGGCCTACGTCCACGGGTTCAACCTGATCAACGAGGGCGTCAAGCAGCTGCGCGGGATCTCCACCGCCCAGGTCCCCGACGCCGCCACCTGCCTGGTGACCGCGGGCGAGGGTGTCCCGACGTCCGCGATCCTGCTGCGAGCCTGAGGAGCTGACGAATCCATGACGATGCAGCCCACCACCAAGCCCGCGACACCCCCGACGCCCCCGACGCCCTCGGCATCCGCGGACGGGCTCCTCCTCCCCGTCCCCGACGAGGACGGCGCCCCCTTCTGGGAGTACACGGCCCAAGGCGAACTCCGCGTCCAGGGCTGCGCCGAGCCCGCCTGCGGCAAACTCCGCTTCCCGCCCCGCCCCTGCTGCCCGCACTGCCGTTCCTTCGACTCCGAATGGCGGCTGATGAGCGGCCGGGGCCGGATCTGGTCGTACGTGCAGCCGCACCCGCCGCTGCTGCCCGCCTACGCCGCGCAGGCCCCGTACAACGTGATCCTCGTGGAGCTGGCCGACGCCCCGCACATCCGTCTCGCCGGGAACCTCGTCGCCTCCGCCGACGCCCCGATGAACTCCGTGGACCCGGCGCGGCTGCGCATCGGCGCCCGGGTCCAGGTGGTCTTCACCGAGACGGGCGGGATGGCCGTACCGCGCTGGATCCTGGAGAAGTCATGACGGCTCCGGGCCTGCGGGTGGAGCGGGACAAGACCACCGGGGTCGCGGTCGTCACACTGGACCGGGAGCGCAAGCACAACGCGATCGACCTGGAGACCGCCACCGAACTCGCGCGGGTGTGGCGGGAGTTGCGCTTCGAGGACGAAGTGCGGGCGATCGTGCTGACGGGCGCCGGGCGGGCGGCCTTCTGCACGGGCATCGACCGGGGCGTCTCCGTGCCGCAGCCCTCCTCGCCCTTCTCGATGGACGACCCCCTCGTCGCCATCGGCCCGAAGGCGAACGACCTGTGGAAGCCGGTCGTCGCCGCCGTCAACGGCATGGCCTGCGGCGGGGCGTTCTACCTGCTGGGCGAGTCGGAGTTCATCGTCTCCTCCGCGTCCGCGACCTACTTCGACCCGCACACCAGCTACGGCATGGTCAGCGCCTACGAGGCGATCTACATGGCGCAGCGGATGCCCTTCGGCGAGGCCGCCCGGATGTCCCTGATGGGCACGGCGGAACGCCTCTCCGCGCGGCGGGCGTACGAGATCGGCCTGGTCTCCGAGCTGGCCGAACCGGACGAGCTGCTCCCGGCGGCGCTGCGGGCGGCCGAGACCCTGGCCGGCTTCCCGACGGAGGCCGTGCAGGGCACCGTGCGGTCGCTGTGGGCGGCGAAGCAGGCCGCGCTCCAGCAGGCGCTGGCGCAGGCCCCGGGGCTGGTGGCCCTGGGCAACCTGGCGCCGGAGCGGCAGGCGGAGCTGTTCGCGGGGCGGCGCGGGGCGGGACCGGAGCCGCGGATCCGCTGACGGGACGGGACGGGCCGGCGGCAGCCGGCTCGGCCGCCGGGAAGCCGGCGCGGTTGCTGTTGAGGTTGTAGACGTGCTGGACGGTCACCTTGAGCCGTTCCGCCGCCTACCGGGCATCTGCATATCTAGGATCAGTGATGGGAGGTGACGGTGATGCAGGATGCCCAGATGCGAAAGTTCCGGGGGAAGAACAAAGCCCCGAAGTGGACCAAGCCCGACGACGGGATCGTGTCGGTGATGGTGCTGCCGCTGGCCGTCACCGATCCCGCCGAGCTTGCCCGGCTGGACGGCCTGTACGGGGCGATGTGGTCGATCAAGCGCGCCGTCCAGCGTGACGCCCGCGCCAAGGTGGACGCCTACTGGGCCGCGTACCGCGAGCGGGAGGAGCAGGGGGCGAAGGCCGTACGGCAGCGCCTGGGCCTGTCCCGCGAGAGCCTGGAGCGTTGCGCGTACACGCACTTGGAGGAATCGGGGCACCTGAAGCACCACGCCTCCAAGGCCTTGGCCATGCATATGGCCGATGAGGTGTGGAACGGGGTGCAGCGGCATCTCTTCCCCGATGCCACCGGCCAACGTTTCGGCCGTCCGAAGGGCGGCAATTGGCACGGCTTCACCCGGATTCCGGGCCGCGCCCGTTCCCACACGACCGACAACAAGTGGGAGACCTTCCGCCTGGTCGGCACCCTCCACAGCCACTCCACGGCCCACACCGACGGCGGCCTGCACCTGCTGATGCAGCCCCGCCGGATGCCGAAGCCGACCGTGCCCGAGGGCAGGGTGCCCACCGGCAAGGTCACCGCCTCAGGCAAGCCCGCCACCCGGAAGGCGACGTGGTGGGACCACACCGGCCCCCTCGCCGTCGTCTTCGCCGGAGGACCCGAAAGTGCCCGTGGTGATCTCGTACTTCCGGTACGCATCCCGCAGCAGCCCGGCCAGTGGGCGCGGGTGCAGCACTTCCTCTCCAGCCCCGGCCGCTGGCACAAGGTAGACCTCGTACGCCGCAGGAAGGCATCCGCGCCGGGCGGCTGGGTGTATGAGGCGCACTTGATGGTCCTCGGCCCCGGATACACCTCACCCAGCGTGCGGGCCATGCGCGACCGCGCCGCCCAGCTCGACCGTATCGGCGGGGTGGACGGCAACGTCTCCAACCTCTCCGTCGTCTCCCTCCCCGCCGCCCTCACCGGCGGCAAGCCCGTCTCCACCGAGATCACGCTCACCGAAGCCGAGCGGACCCTGCTGGAGAAGCAGGCAAAGAAGCGGCGGGACCGTGCTCGGGCGCTGGAGCGCTCCCGTCGTGCGACGAACGCCGCGCAGTACGGCTTATCGAGGAAGCAGGCCAAGCGCGCCGGCCGGAGGGAAGCGCAGGGCCTCAAGCCGAAGACGGTCAGCGTTCCTGGTGGTGCCCGTGCCGCCCGGTCCGATGGAGTGCCGAAGCAGGCGTTCCGCCACGACCGACTCTCCACCAACTACCGGGTGACGCGCGCCCGCCAGGCCGAACAGGCTGCCGGTATCGCTGAACACCGCCGTCACCGTGCCCGTCTGGTGGCCCGGGAGATCATCGCCGCCCACGGCCCCGTGCTGGTCGTGGAGGACTGTGACATCCGCGCCTGGTACCGGTTGTGGGGCAAGCGTCTGTCGCAGACCACGCCGGGCATGCTGATCTCTGCCCTCACGGTCGAGTGCGAAGCGGCCGGGGGGCGGCTGGTCCGGGCCTCTACCTGGTCAACGGCCTTGTCGCAGCACTGCCTGTGCGGTGAGCGCGTCTCCAAGATGCTGCGGGAGCGTGAGCACACGTGCACCGCGTGCGGCCTCACCGGCAAACGGGACCTCGTATCCGCCGCGCTGGCCGCGTTCGTCCGCTTCACCGACGTAGACGACCCCACGACCGCATACTTGGACACCGCCATGTCCCGGCACGCACAGATCACCTACGCACAAGCGCTGGAAGAAGCGCTGCGGGAGTCAACCACACCGAGCCCGAAACCGCTCCGGCGGCCGGGTCGCGTGGCAGTCCCACGGCAGCAACGCCGTGAGACCCCTGCTCCCCGAACCGCCGGACAGCGGCACCGAGCAACCCCGGATGAGGCACGCTCGCGTGGCCACGCCGGAAAGCCCGGTCCCCGCCCCGGCCGCAATCCGCAACTCACCCTTTGGTGACCTGCGGATCAAGTCTTAGCGGGTCTTCTTGGTGGACTTGGGCTTCGGCGTGCTCGTCTTCTTGCCGTCCGGCAGGTCCGCGGACGATCCCGTGGAGCCGGTGGTCGCGGTGGGCGTCGGACTCGCGTCCTCGACGATCTCGACTGCGCCCAGGGCGCACCGTTGGACCCCGTCGGCCTTCTCGGCCCTCTTCAGGGGGACGTCCAAGGTCCGGCTCTCGCCCGGCTTGAGGTGGTGGACGCTGACCATGACGTGCTCGACGCCGTAGTCCTCCCATTCGAAGCTCACCGTCGTCCGGATGGTGTGCGTCACGGCCGAGTCCGAGGTGATCTTGACCGTGGCCTTCGGCCGGCCCGGGCCGGCGCAGGTGACGAGCTCGAGGTGCGCGGGCAGCGCGGACGGGCTGGGCGTGGGCGAGGCCGTCGAGCCACCGCCGTTCCCGCCGCTGCCGGGGCTCTTCTTCTTCGGCTTGCTCTTGGAACTGGAGCAGCCGCCCCCGCCGCCGCTCTTGCCGCTGCTGCTCCCACTGCCGCTGCCACCGCTGCCACCGCCGCCCGTCGAGGAGAACCCCGTCAGCGCGAGCACCACGCCCACCAGCACCACCGTGAACCGGACCCGCCGCACTGTGACCGCCACGGCCACTCCTCCCCCTGGAAACTCGGCGGCACGCTACCAGGTGGTACGGGCCGCGGGCCGGGCTCCGCGTGCGGGAGCCGGAGGGCGGGCGTAGCGTCGGGACCGAGATCCAGACCCACATCCCCCGGAGGGCCGGGCATGATCCGCAACGTACTCGGCTCGCTGTTGGGTCTGATCGGAGCGACGGCAGCCGTCTGGAGCCCCTTCCGTGCCTGGTACGACGGCCGTCACGGGCGCGACTACCGGATCCAGGAGCTGTTCACCGCCGCCGGGATCACCGACACCAAGGCGGCCCTGCTGGGCTCGCTCCTGCTGCCCTTCCTCTTCGCCGCCCTGCTCGCGCTGGTCGCGATCGTGCTGCGCTCGCGGCTGCTGATGGCCTGCGCCGGGATCGTCGTCCTCGGCTTCGCCGTGCTCTGGATGGTCCGTCAGGGCCAGGCGGCGGGCAGCCTCTCGGTCGGCGGCGACGGCCTGGGCCTGGGCGACGGCCTCGCCAACGCCTTCGGCGCGGGCGCCCTGCTCCTGCTGGCGGCGGCCGTGATGAGCGGCCGGCCCGGCCGCCGCGCCCGCCGCAGCCTCGACCGCCGCGACCGGCAGAGCCTGGACCGCCAGAACCCCGACCGCACGAACCCCGACCGCGCCCCGGACCCGTACGCCCCGGGCCCGGGCCCGGGCGCCGGCCAGGAGGGCCCGTACGGCGGCCAGGAGGGCACGTACCCGTACCCGGTCACCCCGGAGACGCACCCCTGGCGGCCGGACCCGCGGCCCGACCCGCCCAAGGACGGCTCGTAGCGCCGCACCCGGACATGACGGCGGCCCCGTCCCCCTGAGGGGGCGGGGCCGGCCAGCCGTTGCGGGCGGGGTGGGGATCAGGCCTCGACGACGCCGGAGGCCGCGACCTCGATCTTGCCGCGCGTGGAGCCCGAGGGGGTGCCGAGCTTCTCGATCTGGTCGACGAGCTCCGTGCCCTCGACGACCTCGCCGAAGACGACGTGCTTGCCGTCGAGCCACGGGGTGACGACCGTGGTGATGAAGAACTGCGAGCCGTTGGTGTTGCGGCCGGCGTTCGCCATCGAGAGCAGGTACGGGCGGGTGTGCTTCAGCTCGAAGTTCTCGTCGGCGAACTTCTCGCCGTAGATGCTCTTGCCGCCCGTGCCGTTCTGCCGGGTGAAGTCGCCGCCCTGCAGCATGAACTGCGGGATGACGCGGTGGAACGGGGAACCCGCGTAGCCGAAGCCGTGCTGGCCGGTGGCGAGCTCGCGGAAGTTCTGGGCGGTCTTCGGGACGACCTCGTCGAAGAGGTTGAAGACGATGCGGCCGGCGGGCTGGCCGTCGATGGTGATGTCGAAGAATACGTTGCTCATGGGGTCCATCCTGTCACTCCCGGTGTGCTGCGCGACCCGGAGGGGGCCATGACGCGACCCCCGGACGGCTCAGCGGCGGCCCCCGTACGGCTCCGCGACGGCTCCGCGGAAGCTCCACCGCAGCTCAGCCGCGGCCCGGGTCCCGGCCCGCTCCCGGCCCGGTCCCGGCTCAGCCGCCCGTACGGGTACCCGTGCCCTTGGCGGCGTCGAGGGCGTACACGCAGCGGTCCTTGCTGCACGCGTAGACCACGCCCGCCTCGGCCACCGGGGCCCCGGTGATCTCCCCGCCCGTGGCCAGCTTCCAGCGGAGCTGGCCGCCCGCCGCGTCGAGGGTGTACAGGCAGTGGTCGGCCGAACCGAAGTGGACCCGGCCGTCCGCGACCGCGGGCGAGCCGGTGATCTCGCCGCCCGCCGCGAACCGCCACTTCGGGGTGCCGGTGACCGCGTCGAGCGTGTACACCGCGCTGCCCGCGCCCAGGTGGACGTTGCCGGCGGCCACGATGACCGGGTCCGCCGACGGGCGGGGCTCGGTGGCGATGCGCCAGCGGTCCTTGCCGGTGGCCGCGTCCAGGGCGTACACGGTGCCCAGGTAGTCGGCGAGGTAGACGCCGCCGCCCGTGACGGCCGCGCCGGGCGCGAAGGCCGGGGGCGCCAGGAACACGGCGGGGGCCTCGAAGTGCCAGCGGACCCGGCCGGAGGCCCGGTCGATGGAGATCACCCGGGTGCCCGCGCAGACGTAGACGTTGCCGTCCGCCGCCGGTGCGACGCGCACCGGCACGTTTCCGCAGGAGCCCGCGTCGCCGACCGGGTAGGACCAGGACTCGCGGCCGGAGCGGGCGTCCAGGGCGCGCAGCCGCGCGTCCTGCCACACGTACACCGTGCCGTCGTGCAGGACGGGCGCCGCCTCGGTGGTCTCGAAATCGCTCTGCGCGCCCGTGAGCTCCCACAGCTTGTGGCCGCTGGAGGCCTCCCAGGCCTGTACTCCGCCGCCGCGCGTGGCGGTGACCACGGTGCCCCGGTCGGCGCGCAGCGCGTAGACCCAGGCGTCGGTGGACAGGCGCCAGCGCTCGGAGCCGTCGCCGGCGTCGAGGGCGTAGAGGGAGGGGCCGTCGGAGGCGTGGATGCGGCCGTCGGCGACGGCCATGGACCAGGCGACGTCGCGGGTCTTGAACTGGCGGCGGCCGCTGGCCACGTCCAGGGCGTGGACCTCGAAGGAGGTGACGTACAGCAGGTCGCCGGCGACGGTCGGGGTGCCCCAGACCTCGTTGGACATGCGGAAGCGCCAGGGCCGCCAGCGTCCGCTGTCCGGTGCCGGGCCGGCGGGCCCGGGTACGGAGGGGACGGGCGCGGGGCCGACCACCGAGCCGCCGCCGGGCGGGCGGATCCAGCCGGTCGCCGAGTCTGCGGCGGCGGCGTGGGCGGGCGCGGCGGCGGAGGCCTGCGGGCCGGGGCCGATCGGGACCGCGGAGCCGCCGAGGCGGACGGGCTCGCCGGAGGGAGCCATCGGGGGGTGCGCGGGGCGCTGGGGGACGGCCTGGCCGGTCCGCGGGTCCAGCCAGGGGTCGGCTCCGCCGCGCGGGCGGCGGTGCGTGGCGGGCCCGGCGGCGATGCCGGGGCCGCCCGGGCCGGGCAGGTGGGCGCTGGGGGCCGGCACGGAGGCCGCGGCGGAGGCGGCGGCCGCCGAGGCCGCTGCGGCGGAGGCCGCGGAGGCTGCGGCGGCGGCAGCGGCTGCCGCTGCGGCGGCGTTGCGGTGGCCCGCGCGCCGGGCCTCGATCATCGCGACGGCGCGCGTGGGCAGCCAGGCGGAGGCGGTGCCGCTCTCGTCGCCGCCCTCGAAGAGGTGCGGGGCGAGCTGCGCCTGCAGGTCGGCCGGGGTGGGCCGCTGCGTGGCGTCCATCTGCATGCAGGATTCGATGAGCGGGCGGAGCTCGTCCGGGAGCCCCTCCAGGTTGGGGCCCTCGCGCAGCAGCATGAAGACCGTCTCCACCGGGTTCGCCCCGTGGTAGGGCGGGTGCCCGGTGGCGGCGAAGACGAGGGTGGAGCCGAGCGAGAAGACGTCGCTGGCGCCCTTGACGCTGCGCGAGTCCTTGGCCTGCTCGGGCGACATGTAGGCGGGGGTGCCGACGGCGACGTTCGTCATGGTCAGGCGGGTGTTGGAGACGCCGCTGGCGATGCCGAAGTCGATCACGCGCGGGCCGTCCTCGACGACGAGCACGTTGGACGGCTTCAGGTCACGGTGGACCAGGCCGGCCCCGTGGATGGACTGCAGGGCCTCGGCGATGCCCGCGGCGAGCCACCGTACGGCCTGGGCGGGCATGGGCCCGCACTCGTGGACGATCTCCTCCAGGGAGGGCGCGGGCACGTACGCGGTGGCCAGCCACGGCACGGCCGCGCGCGGGTCGGCGTCGACCACGGCCGCGGTGTAGAAGCCGGAGACGGCGCGGGCCGCCTCCACCTCGCGGGTGAAGCGCACGCGGAACAGCTGGTCCTCGGCGAGCTCGGTGCGCACCGTCTTGATCGCGACCCGCCGGCCGGATGCCGACCTGGCGAGATAGACCAGCCCCATGCCGCCGGCGCCGAGCCGTCCCAGCACCTCGAAGGGGCCGATCCGTCTCGGGTCGTGCTGCGTCAGCTGCTCCACCACTCGCCTCCACACCCATCCCCGTACGGGCTCCCGCGCGGGCCCCCGCTCCTCCAACAAGCACGCCACCTGCACGCGCGCCGGCACACGGCGGTCGGCCCGTGCGGCGTCGCACCGCCGGGCGCCGCCCGCGGTCGCGCACACCGATTCTGTCAGGCCCGGGCCTGGTCCGGCCCCGGGTACGCGGGCGGGTTCGTACGGGAACCCGCCGGGGGATCACGCGCCCGCGCCCGTACGGGGCCGCGCGCGAGGCCCGTACGGGGTGCCGGGCGGGCTCGGCGCGGGCTCGGCGCGGGCTCGGCGCGGGCTTTCGTAGGGCTGTCGGCCCGGGCTCGTACGACTGTCGGCCGGGCTCTCGTACCGCTACCGGCCGGGCTCTCGTACGGCTACTGGCCCGGCTTCGTGCGGGGTTCCGACAGCAGCCCGAAGACCGCCCCCTGGTTGTCGGCGACGACCGCGATCCGCCCGTAGGGGGTGTCGAAGGGGTCCGCGGTCACCCGTCCGCCCAGGCGCTGGACCATGGCGACGGACTGGTCGCAGTCCGGTACGGCGAAGTAGACGAGAAAGTGCGCGGGCATGACGGCGGGGAAGGCGTCGGTGATGAGGCTGCGGCCCATGACGGCGGATTCCGGGCCGGGCGCGCTGCCGGGCGGGGACCAGAGGCGGTATTCGGCGCCGCCGGAGCCGTCGGCGACGTCCTCGTCCCGGGGGACGTAGCCGAAGACCTTGGCGTAGAAGACGTCCACGGCGTCGCGGGCGCGGGTGTAGACCTCGGTCCAGCAGTACGTGTAGGGCTCGTTCTGGGCGTCGAAGCCGTGGTGGGTGCCGGGCTGCCACAGGCCGAAGACGGCGCCGCCGGGGTCGGCGGCCATCGCGGCGGTCCCGTACGGGCCGACGGGCATCGGGTCCATCACCAGCTGGCCGCCGGCGGCGCGGATCCGCTGGGCGCAGGCGTACGCGTCGGTCGTGTAGAGGTAGACGCCCCAGACGGTCGGCATGCGGCCGTCGGGCTTGGGGGCGAGGGCGGCGACGTTGCGGCCCCGGCTGTAGGCCTGGGTGTAGTGCCCGTACTCGGGTCCCGCGCCGTCGGCGAAGGTCCACCCGAAGAGCTCACCGTAGAAGCGCTTGCCCGCCTCCACGTCCGGCAGGGAGGCGTCGACCCAGCAGGGTGCGCCTTCCGCGAATGCGGCCATGAGCCCGGTTCCTTCCGTTGTGCGGGGGTGTGTGGGGGTGTGCGCCCCGCCGTACCCGCCCAGCCGTGCACCTCCGGATCATGATGTGCCCGAAAACTTGTCCACAGCCTGTTGATAAGACTATTCGGGGGATAGGGACTCAAGTCGGATGGCGCGCCCGTGGGGCCCGCCCGGCCGAAAGCGGCCGCCCGCCGCTGCCGGGAGGGGGGTACGCCCAGGCCAGGTACCCCGTAACCCCATTTGCAGGCGGCCGAATAGCGCGCCGATCCCCCCTCGGTAAGCTGACGGCATGACAGGACAAGTACGCACCGTCGACGGCCGCGTTGCCGGCCGGCGCGGTCAGGCGACGAGGCAGAAGCTGCTCGACTGCCTCAGCGAGATGCTCAGCTCCTCGCCGTACCGCGACGTCAAAGTGATCGACGTCGCCCGCAAGGCCGGTACCTCCCCCGCGACCTTCTACCAGTACTTCCCGGACGTCGAGGGCGCCGTCCTGGAGATCGCCGAGCGCATGGCCAACGAGGGTGCGCAGCTGACCTCGTTGGTCGAGGGACGCGCGTGGGTCGGGAAGGCGGGGTGGGCCGCGGCCGAAGAACTGGTCGAGGGGTTCCTGGACTTCTGGCGGCGCAACGACGCGATCCTGCGGGTCGTCGACCTCGGCGCGGCGGAGGGCGACAAGCGGTTCTACAAGATCCGCATGAAGATCCTCAACTCCGTCACCAACTCCCTCACGGAGTCGATGAAGGACCTCCAGGCCAAGGGCAAGGTGGACAAGGACGTCAGCCCTGCCGCGATGGCCGGCTCGCTGGTCGCGATGCTGGCCGCGGTCGCCTCGCACCAGAAGGGCTTCCAGACCTGGGGCGTCAAGCAGGCCGAGCTGAAGCCGAACCTGGCGCTCCTGGTCCACCTCGGCATCACGGGCAAGAAGCCCACGAAGTGAGCGGCGGACCCCCACCGGGTCCGCCGCCCTCGGCGGCCTGTGCCGCCGTCAGCCCCTACGGGACCTCCGCCGCGATCAGCGACGCTCCAGGCGGAACAACCGGATCTCGCGCTCGATGCGCGCCTGGTACGTCGCGTACGGCGGCCAGAACTTCAACGCGGCCTGCCAGGCGGCCGCGCGCTCCTCGCCCGCCAGCAGGCGGGCGCGCACGGCGATGTTGGTGCCCTTCCAACTGACGTCCGCGTCAGGGTTCTTGAGCAGGTTCGCGGTCCATGCCGGGTGTCCGGGGCGGCCGAAGTTGGAGCCGATCAACAGCCAGCTCACACCGTCCTGCTCCGGCATGCACGCGAGCGGGGTGGTGCGCGGGGCGCCGGTCTTGGCTCCCTTGGCGGTGAGGATCACGCCGGGGAGCATCTGGGCGCTGAGGATGACCTTGCCGCGGGTCAGCTTGTGCACCGCCTTGTCCATGGCGGGGATGACGTGCGGTGCGATTTTGGCGAACAGCAGGGTCGAGGAGACCTTCTGCATCAGTTTGACGCCGACGCCGGCGGACACAGCCATCAGACGGCCACCTTCTCGTTCCGTGGGGCGGGGGTGAACAGGCCGGCGGCGTCCGCGGCGTGGGCGCGCAGCCGGTGGACGGGACCGAAGAGCAGTTCGTCGGCGGCCGCCCGCTTGAAGTAGAGGTGGGCGTCGTGCTCCCAGGTGAAGCCGATGCCGCCGTGCAGCTGGATCGCCTCGCCGGCGGTGGTCCGCAGGGCTTCCAGGGCCTGGGCGAGGGCGAGGCCGCCCTGGTGCGGGTCCCAGGCGGCGTAGTAGGCGGCCGAGCGGGCCGCCTGGACCTGTACGTAGAGGTCGGCGAGCCGGTGTTTGACGGCCTGGAACGAGCCGATGGCCCGGCCGAACTGCTCGCGCTGCTGTACGTACTCCACAGTGCGGGCGAGTGCCTGCCCGGCCGCGCCGACCGCCTCCGCGGCCAGGACGGCGGCGGCGCCGCGGCCGGCTGCGGCGAGGGCGCCGAGCACGTCCGCTCCGGCGTCCGGGCCGCCGCCACCGAGCAGTTCGGCTTCGACGTCCCTCAGCTGGACGCGGCCCTGCGGCCGGGTCTCGTCGAGGGTGGCCTGCCGGGCCCGTACGAGGCCGGGCGCGTCCTCCCGTACGAGGAAGAGCAGGGTGCGGCTGCGGGCGAAGCCCCCCGTGTGCGCGGCGACGAGCAGCAGGGCTGCGCTGTGCCCGTCGAGCACCTGGGCGACCTCCCCGTAGAGCCGCCAGCCGCCGTCCACGGCGCGGGCCTGCACGCCTCCGGCGCGGCCTCCGCCGGCCCAGTCGCCGCGGACGTCGTCCGAGGTGAGCGCGAGGGCGGTGGCGAGGGCCGGGCCGGGGACGGCGAGGGCGGCGGTGAGGCCGCCGGCCGCGAGCGGCGGGAGCAGGGTGGAGCGCTGGGTTCCGGTGCCCAGGGCGGTGACCAGCGGCGCGGCGAGCACGGCGGTGGCCAGCAGCGGCGAGGGCAGCAGCACCCGCCCGGTCTCCTCGCAGGCCAGGGCGAGGTCGGCGGGGGTGCAGCCGACACCGCCGTACTCCTCGGCCACGGCGATGCCCGGCAGTCCGAGCTGCTGGGCGAGCTGCTGCCACAGCTCGCGGTCGTGTCCGGCGGCGGTGCGGACGGCGGCCTTGACCTCGTCCGGGCCGCAGCGTTTGCCCAGGATCTCGCGCAGGGTACGGCGCATCTCGTCCTGCTCCGCGGTGAAGGCGGCATCCATCGTCGGGCTCCTCCCCGTATCTGACGGGCCGTCATGTTAGGGCGGGTGGCGCCAGATGCACAGGGGGCGGGGCGCTTCAGTGCGCGGGCGCCGCCACATGGGCTAGAAACTGACTGCCCGTCAGATGTACCGTCGGGCCATGCCCGGACCCATGCCCGGCCCCCTGTGCATCAGTGGGGGGCGAGGAGTGCGGCGGAGTTGGGGGACGGGCATGAGGCGGGGGAGGGTGCCGGGTCGGCCTCGGGCGGGATGGTGAGCGGGCGGTGGGCCGGGGGGGTGACGGTGACTGCCAGGAGGAGGTGGGGCGGAGCCAACGGGTGGTGGCAGGCCAGCCGGATCCGTACCTCCTCGTCTTCGTCCCGCGCGAGGGTCGCGACGAGTTCTGCGGGCAGGCCGGGCCGGCTCGCCGCGACCCGGCGCAGCACCGGTTCCTCGGACGTCGCGCAGGCGGCGAGCCATTCGGGGGACGGCTCGGTGGCCGACTCGGTGATCGGGCCGGTCCAGTCCGGACCGTGCCCGATGACCCCGTAGATCGCCCAGTACTCGGCCCAGGTGCGGGGGAAGGGGTGGAGGCGGGCGCGCATCCGCACGTCCTGGTCCGGGTCCTCCCTCAGTTCGGCGACCAGGTCCGGTGCCAGGTCGGGCCGGGCGGCGGCCATCTCGCGGATCTTCGCCTCGGGGTGGCGGGCGAGCCGGGCAACGGCGTCGGCCGGGATGTGACGGTTCCAGGTCAGGGGGTGCACCTCGTCATCCGCGAAGCACTGCTCGATGAGCGCCGGGGACAGGGCGCACCTGCCGAGGAAGAACGACCTGCTGTGCGAGCCGATGGACGGCAGCGTGGCCTCCACCCGCTCCGGGTCCAGCTCCCAACTGTGCTCCTGCGCCGCTTCCCGTACCGCGGGGACGGCGTCGTCGAGCAGGGCCTCCCGCTGTCCAGGGGTGAGCGACTGCCACTCCCAGGCGGCGCGTTCGCGAATCTCCGGGTGCTCGTGCCCGGCCATGGAGCGGTGGAAGGACAGGGGGATCTGCCGCGAGGAGCTGAGCTCCTGGACGATCTCGTGTTCGGTGAGCATGCCGTCCTCGCCCCCGTCCTGGGCGGTCAGGAGGGTGACGAGGATGTCGTCCGGCAGCGGTCGGACCCGTCGGGGGCGGGGGCGGGGGCCGGCAGCGAGCCGATAGCGGACGATCCCCGACTGGTCCGTGGCCAAGGGGGCGAGTCGCGCGGGGTCGACGTGCCGGTTGAGGGCGAGGGCGCCGCGGATCTTCCTGCCCGGATGGCGCAGGGCCGCGTCGATGGCGGCGTCGGGCAGGTCGCGGCCCTCGCACATCAACAGGCCGGCCTCACCGGCCACTTCACCCATCAGGCGTATCAGTACATCGGAGGGAGCCGCCGGATTGAAGGCGATGCCGCGCAGCCACGGTTCACGGAGAAGATCAGACACCGCGCCATCCTGCCACCTCCGCGGGACCCCCCTGGGCCCGTCGGGTGGCGACCGGGCCCCGTGACGGCGGCTCCCCGGGCGCTACAAGGGGGCGTTGGCGGTGGCTGACCCGTCGGTTTCCGGGCCGGACGGGGGCTCTGTCAACTGCTCGCGCAGATAGTTCCAGACCACCGCGATCAGTGCCGCCGCCGGAACCGCCAGCAGGCTGCCGACCACTCCGGCCAGACTGCCGCCCAGCGTCACCGCCAACAGGATCACCGCCGCGTGAAGTCCGAGACCGCGGCTCTGGATCATCGGCTGGAACACATTGCCCTCCAACTGCTGCACCACGATGATGATCGCCAGCACGATCAGCGCGTCCGTCAGACCGTTCGAGACGAGCGCGATGAGCACCGCGACGAGGCCGGCGAACAGGGCACCCACGATCGGCACGAACGCGGACACGAAGGTCAGCACCGCCAGCGGCAGCACCAGGGGAACACCGACGATCCACAGGCCCAGCCCGATGAAGACGGCATCGAGCAGACCGACGAACGCCTGGGAGCGGACGAACGAACCGAGCGTCTCCCAGCCGCGCTCGGCGACCACGGGGACATCGGTGGCGAGCCGGCCGGGGAGCTGACGGGTGAGCCACGGCAGGAACCGCGGGCCGTCCTTGAGGAAGAAGAACATCAGGAAGAGGGCCAAGACGGCGGTGACGAGACCGCTGAAGACGGTGCTCACGCCGGTGGCGACCGTGGAGACCGTGGTGCCGACGCTGTGCTGGACCCGGTCGACCGCGGCGTCGAACGCCCCTGTGATCTGGGCGTCGCCGATGTTCAGCGGCGGCCCGGCAGCCCACTCGCGCAGCTGCTGGATCCCCTTGACCACGCCGTCGCCCAGCTCGCCGGACTGTGACGCCACCGGTACGGCGATCAGCGCCACGACGCCCGCGGCGACGGCGAGGAACAGTACGGTCACCACGGACGCGGCCAGGGCCGGGGGCCACCCGCGCCGGCGCAGGAAGGCGGCCAGCGGCCACGTCAGCGTGGTGAGGAAGAGGGCCACTATCAGCGGCCAGAGCACCGACCACATCCGACCCAGGAGCCACAACGCCACGGCGGCCATCACGAGGACCAGCAGCAACTCGGCGGAGACCCGCGCGGATGCCCGCAGCGCGGACGCGGTCTTATCGGAACTCAACGTGTCAGACATGGACTCACCCTATGGGCCGCACCGACACCGACACCGCCCGCGACGGGGAACGCGATGCGTGCGCATGTCTGCGAGGCATCCCGTACGTCCTCCATGGCTACGGGGCCGGGCAACTCCTGTCGCTGGAGCAGTACGTGGCGGGTCAGCGGTAGGGGCTCCAGCGTCCGAGGCGTGCCATCAGTTTGCGTGCGGCGTTCTCGTCGAGTCCGAGGGCGGCTGCCGCCTGTGCGGTGTCGAGGTCGTTGGCGGTGCCGCGGGCGGCCCAGTATCCGACGCGTTCGGCAGTGACCTCCAGTCGGCGAACCGCCCGTACGGCCGCGACCGGAGAGGTCTTGGCCAGTTTGTCGATCTCCTCCTCCAGCCGCTCCAACAGCGTGGTGACGATCTCCGGCAGGGGGACGGTCGTCGCCTCGACCCGGACGGTGTGCACGTCCCAGTCCTGGACGCACGCGTCCGCCTGCTCGTCCCCGCCGTCCACCAGGTCCTGGTCGCCGATCGCCGTCCAGTCCAGGCGGTGTTCGGGGCCGGCCCAGCCGCAGGAACACACCGCGCGCAGCGCGGCCGCGCGCGGTACGTGGGTCCAGCGGCCGTCGTAGACGCTCCACTGCGACACCGGCTCGCCGCCCCCGCCGGAACCGCTGTCGAAGTACACGGGCGACGGAACGGTGCCGTCGGCGAGGAGCACCCCGACCGCGCCCTCGTGAGATGTGCCGAACTCCTCCATCGTCCACGCCTCGCGCCTGCTCACAACGCCCTCCTCGACCGACTCCGTGCTCGTGCGGCCTGCTCTCCCGGCCGCCTGAACACGACGATGCCGCAGTGTGGGCTTCGGGTAGGCCGGTATTCACGAAATGACGTCGCCGTCCGCGTCCGTCATCACCTTGCCGGGGCCCGCCCGCACAGGCCTGGGCCCGGCCCCCTGCCGGGTGTCCCTTGGCGCTGACGGTCGCACGCCGCCGTGCTCAGCTCGTGGCTGTCGGACTCCCCTCGGCCTCGACCTGACGCCACGTGACGGCAGCGCCGGCATCGCCGGCGAGGCTCTCCCGGACGTCGCGATAGAGGTCGTCCAGCGACAGGACTCCGCCGCTCGGCTGCTCGGGCGGCCCGGCCCACGTAGCAGGCGTCGATGAAGACGATCAGGTTGCCGGCACGGGCTTGGGAGAGCTGGTGCACCGCCTGAGCGGTACCCGGCAGCGGGGGCAGGTCCGCGTACGACTCGGCTCCGATGATCAGCGCCCGCGAAGCCTGCCGGTGGACCGACACCTTGCCGGTGGAGCGCGCGGGAGCGTCGGGCGGTCCCGTGCGCGGCCCGTGCGGCTCCGGAGCCGCGCGGGCCATGGTTCCGCCCCCGGGATCGTCGTCGGGGCCTCCGTCAGGGCCGTCGTCGGGGCCTGCGTCGGGATCGCTCCGCGCGTCTTCCGCGTCGACCGGGTGAGCGGGCATCGGCAACGGACCGACCAGCAGGCCGGGCTCCGGCACGGCTTCCCGCAGTACTGCCTGCCACAGACCGTCGAAACGATCGCGCTCCACCTCCTCGTCCGCACGCCAGCAGAGCACGGAGAGGTGGCGAACGATGCCCAGGAGCACCCGCAGGTTGGGGAGTTCGTCAGCGGTGAACACGCGGTAGACGGTGCTGCGGGCGACCGGACTGGTCCCCGCGTCCTGTGAGAGACCGCCGGTGATGTGACCGAGCGACGGCCATCCCGCGCGGGCATTCAGCTCATGGAGCTCGTGGTTGGGCGTCCGACAGTTTCGGGAGCTGGCTCGCCACACCGAAGGGCCAGACCTTCCGCTGGTCCGTCACCACGGTGCTCGCCGTGGTCGCCGTCGCCGCCGGCTGCGGCGGAAGGTGAGGGATCACGGAGTCGGCGACGACAACGACCGCGGCGGAGTCGGGCCGGACAGAGGCATGTGCGCGGAACGCCACGTCGGATTGCCGCCAGCACCGACTGCCGCCGTCTCGTTTTATTGAACCAGCAACCAATAGCGAGGGAGAGCACATGAACGGCAAGGCGGTTCTGGTGACGGGTGGCAGCCGGGGCATCGGTGCGGCGATCGCACTGGCGATGGCCGAGGCGGGAGCCGATGTGGCCATCACCTACACGGCGAACGAAGCCGCGGCCAAGGAAGTGGTCCGCGGGATCGAGGCCCTCGGACGCCGAGGCGCCGCCGTCAGGGCGGACGCGGGCGATGTCGGTGACGCCGCCGGCTCCGTGGACTGGGCGGCGCAGACGTTCGGCCGGCTCGACGTGCTGGTCAACAACGCCGGCGTGGGCGTCCTGGGCCCGCTCGCCGGGCTGACGCTGGCCGACGTCGACCGCGTGCTCGCGGTCAACGTACGGGGCGCGTTCCTCGCCTCGCAGGCGGCAGCGGGCCACATGGGCCAGGGAGGCCGGATCATCACCATCGGCACCTGCATGACCCAGCGGGTACCGGGGCCCGGCGGAACGCTGTACGCGATGAGCAAGTCGGCGCTGACCGGGCTCACCAAGGCCCTCGCCCGGGAGCTCGGCGGACGGGGCATCACCGCCAACATCGTCCACCCCGGACCGGTCGACACCGACATGAACCCGGCCGACGGACCCTACGCGGACCCCCAGGCCGCGATGACGGCCCTCGGCCGGTTCGGCCGGCCGGAGGAGATCGCGGCCACGGTCGCCTTCCTCGCCGGAGACGGAGCCGCCTACATCACCGGCTCCGAATTCTCCGTCGACGGCGGGCACGCGGCCTGACGGAGCCGGGCAGCGCCCCGTGCCGTTCGCCTCGCCGTCTTCGGCAGGGCGAAAGGCGCGGGGCTTCGGCCACTTCACAGCCTGGCGGCCAGCCAGGCGGTCACAGCCGCGGTGGCGGCGAGCCCGGCATTGAGTGCGATCCGGCGGTCTCCGCCGGTCAGGTGGACGGCGATCGCACCGGGTTCATGGTTCCCGTTCGTGGGCCACCGGTTCGCGCAGGCCCCGTCGATTGCGTCGATCGCCAGACGGGGTGCCCGGCACGATCGAGTGCACCGCCGGTGTCCAAGACCCATCCCGCGACACGGATACCCCGTGGGTATCGTTGCAGGATGGAGCACATGGAGCACATGGAGCTACGGACCCTGCGCTACTTCGTGGCGGTCGCCGAGGAGCTCCACTTCGGCCGGGCCGCCACCCGCCTGCACATGAGCCAGCCGCCGCTGAGCCGTGCGATCAAGCGGTTGGAAGCCGAGGTCGGGGCTCTGCTGTTCACCCGCTCGTCCGCCGGCGTCACGCTCACCGCGGTGGGCACGGTGCTGCTCGACGAGGCGCGGGCCCTGCTCGCCCATGCCGACCGTGTCCGTGTACGCGTGAGCGCGGCGGCCGGCGTCGCGACCCTCACCGTCGGCATCCTGGGCGACGGCACCGACCCGGGCTTGTCCCGGCTGGCCGACTCCTACCGCCGAAGCCATCCCGGCGTCGACATCCGCATCCGCGACACCGATCTGACCGACCCGACGTGCGGACTGCGCGCCCGGACGGTCGACGTCGCCGTGACCCGGGCGCCGTTCGACGAGACGGCCCTGACCGTGCGTACGCTGCGGACCGATCCGGTGGGCGTGGTCCTGCGCGCCGACGATCCGCTGGCACCTCGCGACCGGCTGCGGCTGGCCGAACTGGGCGACCGCCGCTGGTTCCAGTTCCCGCGAGGCACCGACCCCGTCTGGCAGTCGTACTGGAACGGCGGCCGGCCGCGCGAGGGGCCGGTGGTGCGCGCCGTCCAGGAATGCCTGCAGGCCGTGCTGTGGAACGGCACCGTCGGGCTGGCCCCGCTCGGACACGAACTGCCCGCCGAGTTCGTCGTGGTGCCGCTCGTCGACATGGCGCCGAGCCGGGTGGTGGCGGTGTGGAACGAAGGCTCTGCCAACCCGTTGATCCGGTCCTTCATCGGGATCGCGACGGCCGCGTACCGCCGCTGAGCACCGCTGAGCACCGCCGTCCGTCCGGTGCCGCCGCGGCTCGTGAGGGATTCGAACACTGCGCTCGGGTCTGCCGCTCTGCTGGTTAGGATCCCGACATGGGTGGACCAGCGTTGGTGATCGAGTTGGCCGAGGCGGTTCCGGCCGAGGTTGTCGAGCGGCTCCGGGGCTTCCTGGAGGACTCTTCGGCCTGGTTCGAGGAGAAGCGCCCCGGCGGCTACGACCTCAACGTGTTCGCTGACCGGCTCGGGGCCGCGGACCCGGGTGAGATCGACGGGCGCCGGCCGTTCCTGGTCCATGTCA
This sequence comes from Streptomyces sp. ICC1, assembly GCF_003287935.1. Classification (GTDB taxonomy): domain Bacteria; phylum Actinomycetota; class Actinomycetes; order Streptomycetales; family Streptomycetaceae; genus Streptomyces; species Streptomyces tritrimontium. Next base: position 6,137,796 of record NZ_CP030287.1, on the reverse strand, counting down.
TGGGGCCCGGGAACGGGGACGAGGACATCTTCGAGGCCGAGCACGCGGATGACCCCGACCTGGAACCCCTCATCGGCTTCGCTCCGACACACGCGGTGGGCGTCATCGCCGGGTGCAACAGGCCGATCGACCACATCACCACGGCCCTGCTGACGGCCGCCGTCATGGACGTGGTCGGCGGCGTCGCCGCTGCTGAGCTCCTTGACGGGCAGGTCGCGGTCGTGGACGGGCTTCCGGGTGTGCTCGCGATGACGGACGGCCCGTTGCCGGAGGTGTACGGCACGGCGGAGTTCCTGCGTGCGTGGGCCTCTCAACCGGGCTTCCGGCTTCTCAAGTAGTCGGGCCCGAGGGCGTGGTCGCCGAGTCGGCGCCGCGATCGGCCGACTCGCACCGCGCTTCCGCGATCGCCGCCGCCCGGTGGGGTATACGTCGTCGGGCTGACCCGATGCCGGCGAAGGAAGTGGTTTCCGTGGAGCGTACGACCTGCTGTGTGGTGGGAGGCGGGCCCGCCGGGATGGTGCTGGCCCTGCTGCTGGCCCGGGCCGGGGTGGAGGTCACCGTACTGGAGAAGCACGGCGACTTCCTGCGCGATTTCCGCGGCGACACCGTGCACCCGTCCACCCTGTCGCTGCTGGACGACATCGGCCTCGCCGTACGGTTCGCCCGGCTGCCGCAGCGGCGCGTGACCTCGGTGCAGTTGCCCATCGGGCCGGACCGCTCCCTCGTCACGGTCGGGAACATCGGGGCGCTGCACGGGAAGTACAACTACATCGCGATGGTGCCGCAGTGGGACCTGCTCGACCTGCTCGCCGACGAGGCGGGCAAGGAGCCTTCCTTCCGGCTGCGCATGGACACGGAGGCGACGTCCTTCCTGATGGAAGGCGGCCGGGTCGCGGGCGTGCGGTACCGCACCGCGAACGGCGCCGAGGGCGAGCTCAGGGCCACACTGACGGTGGCCTGCGACGGCCGCGGATCCTTCGCCAGGGTGCTGCCCGAGCTCGGCCTGGAGAGCTTCCCGTGCCCGATGGACGCCTGGTGGTTCCGGCTGCCGCGCCATGAGAGCGATCCCAGCGGGCTCGTGGGAGGCCTGAGCGAGCGGTTCTTCAGCGCGCTCATCGACCGCGGGGACTACTGGCAGTGCGCGGGCCTCATCCCGAAGGGGACCGATGCAGAGCGCCGCGCCGAAGGCCTGGACCGGTTCATGGCCCAGTTCACACAGGCCGTCCCGTGGCTGGCCGACCGGGAGCACTCGGTCGCCTCCTGGGACGAGGTCAAGCTGCTCGACGTACGGCTGGACCGGCTGCGCCGCTGGCACCGGCCGGGACTGCTGTGCATCGGCGACGCCGCGCACGCCATGTCGCCGGTCTTCGGCATCGGCATCAACCTCGCCGTGCAGGACGCGGTGGCCGCGGCCCGCCACCTCGTGGAACCGCTGCGCGCGGGGACGGTCGGGCTGCACGACGTGCGCCGCGTACAGCTCCGCCGCATGCCCACGACCGTGGCGACCCAGGGCCTGCAGCGCCTGGCCCACGCCCAGGTCATCGAACCCCTGCTGGCCGGGCGCGTCGCGTTCGGCCACCCGCAGGTGGCGAAGCGGCTGACGGAGCTCGTCACCGACTCGCGGTGGCTGAACCGGGTGCCGGCCTACTTCATCGCGTACGGGGCGCTGCGCGAGCGGCCGCCGGCGCAATCGATCCGCGGCGGCGCCACGGTGCGGGGGGCGTCCCGCGCGGCGCGACCGTGCTGATCGGCTCGGCCGTCGCCGACCGGGACCCGGGGCGGTTCCCGGATCCCGGAACCGGGAACCGGGAACCCGACCGTACGAGTTCCGTCGTCAGTCGTCGCGCGGCAACGAAAGGTCGCTGTCGATGCCGGTGACGACCGGCGGCCCGAGCGGGGCTTCGGACGTCGCGATCCCCGCTTCCTCCAGCGCGGTCGAGACGAGCCTCGTGGCGTCGAGTTCCGCCTCGTAGCGGTCCGGGGCGTCCACTTCGAGGCGGATGGAGAACGTACCGCCCTCGTTGAGCGTGAGGAGGTCCAAGCCCCGGCTCTCACTGACGTCGGTGTGCTGTGAGGCCAGTTCCCGTTCGAGGTCCGAGCGCTCCGAGTCGGTGATGCCCGAGATGAACGTGCCGGGAACGGTGATGACGAAGGTGGTCATGGCGACTCCTCGTTTGGTCCGGAGCTTGGATGTCGTCCTCCTGCCCTCGTTCTGCCTCATGAACCCGTAGGGGGCGGGTCCGGGCGTCCCGGTCGCGGGCCGGTCCCGTACCGGTCCCGTGCCCGTCCCGTGCCCGCCGTCCGGCCGTTCAGTACGCTGGCGGCATGCGTACGCGCCCCACCCTGAGCTGGACCCCGACCGCGGACCTGCCACCCGGCACCACGGACCCGGGCCCGGTCGCCGACGCGCTGCGGGCCGGCGGGGTGCTGGTGCTCAGCGGGGCCGGGATGTCCACGGAGTCGGGCATCCCCGACTACCGGGGCGAGCGCGGAAGCCTGCGCCGGCACACGCCCATGACCTACCAGGAGTTCACCGCCAGCGCTCAGGCCCGGCGCCGGTACTGGGCGCGCGGCCACCTCGGCTGGCGGACGTTCGGGCACGCGAGGCCCAACGCCGGGCACCGGGCCGTCGCGGCGTTCGGGCTGTCCGGGATGGTCTCGGGCGTGATCACCCAGAACGTCGACGGCCTGCACCAGGCCGCCGGCAGCGAGGGAGTGGTGGAACTCCACGGAAGCCTGGACCGGGTCGTCTGCCTGTCCTGCGGCGCCCTCAGCGCCCGCCGTGAACTCGCCCGGCGGCTGGAGGAGGCCAACGCGGGCTTCGAGCCGGTGGCCGCCGGACTGAACCCGGACGGTGACGCCGACCTCACCGACGAGCAGGTCGGGGACTTCCGCCCGGTGCCCTGTGCGACGTGCGGGGGAGTCCTCAAGCCGGACGTGGTGTTCTTCGGCGAGTCCGTGCCGCCGGTGCGGGTCGGGCGCTGCCGCGAACTGGTCGACGCGGCGACCTCTTTGCTCGTACTGGGTTCCTCGCTGACGGTGATGTCCGGGCTCAGGTTCGTCCGCCAGGCGGCCGAGGCCGGGAAGCCCGTACTGATCGTCAACCGGGATCCGACCCGCGGCGACCGCCACGCCGTCACGCGGATCGCGCTCCCCCTGGGGGCGACGCTCACGACCCTGGCCGAACGGTTGGACGTTCCCGTCGCCCCTTGAGGGGCAGCCCGGGGCCGGTCGACGGCCCGGGGCCCGCGACCTGGTCAGCGCAAGGGGCGCGCGGTGACCCCGTGGGGCGGCTCCTGGCCGGCCCCGGTGGCCAGGACGCGCACTTCCGATCGGTCGCTGATCTCCGCCTGGATGATGCCGGTGGCGTCCTCGTACACGGGATGGCCTCCCGGCCCCGTCCGGCCGGTGACGGTCACCTCCACGGTGTCCGGGCCGCCCTCGCCCCCGTCGGGGAACACCAGCTCGAACGCGCGCCGGATCCCGCCCGCCGGATCGTTCACCACCGGATGCGCGGCGGGTCGGGGTGCTCCGCCGAGGTCGCCGCCGAGGTTTTCGGCGTTGGCGTTGGCGTTCGCGACCCGCTCGGGGTCGGACGGCGGCGCGGTCGAGCCCGTGCCCACCCGGGATGCGGCCCCCGGGGCCCGCCCGTGATCATCGACGACTCCGCCCCGGTGCTGCGGAGGAGACGCCTTCGCGGGACCGTCGGGAGCGGGGCGTACGCCTTCTGCCGCTTCTCCCATCCTTCTCTCCCATCTGCGCTGGTGGCCCCTCACCCGCTCCGACCTCCGCCTCGGCGCCCGTCGGGCAGTCCTCGGCCTGCGGGTGGTCGTGGTGATCCGTCGGTCCGGGCACCCGCCACCACAGGCGACGCGGGCAGCCGGAATGCGTCCGTCCCTTCCATCCTGCGCCGCCGGACCGGTGGTGTCGATCGCAAGTGGGCCGGCCCCCGGCCAGCCGAATCGATCAGGACATCCATTCTTGACCTGTGGGTCAAGAATGGATAGCGTGCGGTCATGGGCAGGCCGAGGAACTTCGAACCGGACGCGGTCATCGCACAGGCGATGGAGGCGTTCTGGACCAACGGCTACGCCGGCACCTCCCCGGCCGATCTCGCCGCGGCCACCGGTGTGGCCAAGGGCAGCCTGTACCACGCCTTCGGATCCAAGCGCGAGCTGTTCGGCAAGGCCCTCGAGCTCTACGATCGCGCCGGCTCCGAGATGACCGAGGAGTTCCTCGCACGGCCGAGCTCGACCAAGCAGTGCATCCGCGACTACCTGACCCTCCTCGTGGACACGGACCTGAACGGGCCGGTCAGGCGCGGCTGCCTGGGCGCCAACACCGCCCTGGAGCTCGGCGGGCGGGACGCGGAGGCCACCCAGGCGGTCCACCGCATGGGGCAGCACACCATCCAGCACCTCACCGCCCGCATCGAGCAGGGGCAGCGCGACGGCGATGTCGCCCCCGAGGTCGACGCCAGGGCGCAGGCGCAGTTCCTCCTGAACACCATCGTGGGGCTGCGCGTCATGGCCAAGACCTTCGACAGGCCGACCCTTCACGGGATCATCGACACCGCCCTGGCGGGCCTCTGACCCGCCGTGCCCCGACGGGGGCATTTTTTACGCCCTGATTCTTGACCTGTGGGTCAAGAAAACCTCCAGCCCAAGAAAGCCACCCCAAGAAGGAGAGTCATGGACCTCGGAATCAACGGAAAGACCGCTCTCGTCACCGGCGCGGGCCGCGGCATCGGCCTCGCCATCACCCAGGCACTGGCCGCGGAGGGCGTCAGGGTGGTGGGCGCCGCGCGCACCATCACCCCCGAGCTGGAGAAGGCCGCCGCCGCCACCGTGTCGGTCGACCTGAGCACGCGCGACGGGGCGACGAAGGTGGTCGAGGAGGCGATCGACGCGGTCGGCGGGATCGACTTCCTCGTCAACAACGTCGGCGCGGGCGATCCGGACGCGCTGTCCCTGGGCGGCTTCCTCGACGTGGACGACGAGCAGTGGCAGACCATCTTCGACCTCAACCTGTTCAGCGCGGTCTGGACGACCCGGGCTGCGTTGCCGAGCATCCTGGAGCGCAGGGGGGCGATCGTCAACATCTCGTCGATCAACGCCCGCGTGCCCGCCGGTTCACCGGTCGGCTACGCGGAGGCCAAGGCGGCACTGAACCAGCTGAGCAAGCGGCTCAGCGAGGAACTGGCACCGCGCGGCGTGCGCGTCAACACCGTCTCCCCCGGTGTCGTCGCGAGCCCGCTGTGGACCGACCCGAACGGCTTCGGCGGCAAGGTGGCCGAGGCCTACGGCGTCAGCCACGGCGATCTGCTCGCGAACATTCCCGGGCAGTTCGGCCTCGCGTCGGGACGCATCACCACACCCGAAGAGGTGGCCGACCTGGTCGCCTTCCTGCTGTCCGAACGCGCCGCCAACATCCACGGCGCCGACCACGTCATCGACGGCGGCACCCTCAAGGCCGGCTAGCCCGGCCGGGCCGGGCTGACCGGCTCTCACGGATCGTGCCCGGCACCGGTTCCACGGTGCCGCCGTGCCGGGCGCGTTCGGCCGCGAGGACCGCGAGGTGGCCGGCCAGGGACTCGCGCGCGCCGGACGTGACGAGGCCGCGGTCCCCGGTGGCGACGGCTCCCACGAAGGCGTCCATCAGTCCCGCGTCGCCTCCGCCGTGGCCGTCAGCGGCCGTCACCCCGCCCTGCCCGGCGGGCGTGACGGTTTCCTCGGCGCGGGTGAGGAAGTCGTACACGCGGATGGTCTCGCCGTCGCCGGTCAGCTCGCCGCGCGTGCCGAAGATCCGGGTGCGGCGGTTGGTCAACTCGGTGAAGGCGGTCATGGTGAAGGTGGCGGTGGCCCCGCCGGGGAACTCCATGGCGACGACCTGGTGGTCGACGACGTCGTTGTCACAGGCGTACACGCACCGGCCGTACGGGCCGGTGCGCAGGGCATCGTCGAGCACGGAGGGGGTGAACTCGTCCACGACGACGCTGAGCGGCCAGACATGCTCTCCCCGGTCGAGCATGCCGCCGTACAGCCGCCGGGCGGAGTACGGGCAGCCGGGCTCGACGGCGCAGTCCGGGCAGCGGTCGGCGGCGCCGGCGGGCCGGTTGGCCGCGGTGAAGTGGGACAGGCGGCCGAAGCTGGACACCCGGGCGGGCGGGCTGCCGATGATGTACTGCAACCAGTCCAGGTCGTGGCAGGACTTGGCCATGAGCATGGAGGTCGACTCGTCGTGGCGGCGCCAGTTGCCGCGCACGAAGGAGTGCGCCTGGTGCCAGAAGCCGACGGGCTCCAGGTGCTGGACACTGACGATGTCACCGATCCGCCCGGAGTCGACGAGCTGTTTGAGGGTGCGCGTGTAAGGGGTGTAGCGCAGCACGTGACCGACGGCGAGCATCACCCCGGACCTCTCGACGGCCGCGACGATCTCCCGGCACCCGTCCTCGTCGAGGGCCATCGGCTTCTCCAACAGGATGGGGTAGCCGAGGGCGGCGAAGGCCACGGCCGGTTCCACGTGCAGCCTGTCGGGCGTGCAGATGAGCACCGCGTCAGCGATCTTGCCGCGGGCGAGGACGTCCTTCCAGTCGGCGACCGCGCCCTCGGGAGCGATGCCGTGCGTCGCCGCGAAGCGGGTACGGCGCACCTCGCGGGGTTCGGCGACGGCGACGACGGTCGCACGGTCCGGGTGGTCAAGGGCCCACCGGGCGTATCCGGTTCCGCGTTCACCGGCGCCGATGACGAGCAGCGAGACAGGTGGCATGCGGCGACCATAACGCGGGGGCCGTCAGCCGATCCTCATGCTCGCGAACTGAACGTTTCGATCATTCGTTCAGATGCTCTTGACGGTCAAGATTCATGAGCGAATGATTCGACTCGTTCAGCCCACTCCCCGAGGAGCGGGCCTGGCGAACCCCACCGAAGACGGGAGCCGACCCTTGTCGCCCTCACCCAGCAGCCCCCGGCGCCGCGTCCTGGTCGTAGGCATCGACGGCGTCCGCCTCGACCTGCTCCGGGCCGTACCGACACCGCACCTCGACGCGGTCGCCGACGCCGGATTCCTCGGCCGGATCGAGATCGACGAGGCCACGCCCACGATGTCGGGCCCGTGCTGGACCACCATCGCCACCGGCGTGGGCGTGGCCAAGCACGGCGTGTACGGCAACCACTTCGGGGGCAATCGGCTGGACGTCTTCCCGGACTTCGCCACGCGCCTGGCACAGGAGGACGGCCGCAAGACCTTCGTGGCCGGCGGCTGGGAGCCCCTGTTCCTCGCGCGGCAGGGCGGCCCGCTGTTCGCCGCCCCCGGCCGTCTCTCCTACATCGCTCCGCGCGCCGACACGAGCGAGGACTGGGACGCCTGCGACGACCAGGTCACCGACGACGCCGTCCGCGTCCTGGCCACCGACGACCCCGAGGTCTCCTTCGTCTACCTCGGCGCGGTGGACGAGACCGGCCACCTGCTCGGCTGTGGCAGCGCCTACCTGCGGGCCATCGAGCGGGCCGACGAACGCCTCGGCAGACTGCTCACCGCCGTCCGCTCGCGCCCCGTGTACGCCCGCGAGTCCTGGACGGTGATCGCCGTCACCGACCACGGCCACCGGGACGAAGGCGGTCACGGTGGACGCACCCCGCAGGAGCGGAGCGCCTGGGTCGCCTGCTGCGGACCGGACATCCCCGCGCGACCCCCCTCCCGCCCGCTGCGCTTCGAGGACGTCGCCGCCCAGGTGTACGCCTCCCTCGGCCGCGCGGCCGACTCGCACTGGACGCTCGACGGCAGCCCCTTCTCCACGCCCGCATCCGCGCCCCTCACCCCCGCTCCGGCCGGGGTCTGACCGAGAGGCCCGCCGCCACTGCAGCCGCCTCCCCCCGACCCGCCTCTTATACACATCTCCGAGCCTCCCACCGAATCCCACCGAATCGCACCGGAGAACACCATCGACACCACCATGCCGCCCGCCGCGACGACCGTCCCGGAGCTCCTCGACGCGCGGGCCACCGAACACCCGGACCACGTGGCGCTGCAGGTCGTCGGCGGCGGTGAACTCAGCTACCGCCGGTGGCGCGAGGAGGCGCTGCGCGCTGCCGTCGGGCTGGCCGCCGCCGGGGTCGAGCCGGGCGACCGGGTGGTGCTGCGGTTCTCCAACGCGCGCTGGGAGCGGTACGCCGTCGCCTTCCTCGCCGTCCAGTACGCGGGCGGGGTGCCCGTACCGGTCCGCGAGGACCTGTCCGAGACCGATGTCGCCGCCCTGGCCGTGCTGGCCGAAGCCGGCACGGTCCTGCGGGACGGTGAACTCCGCACCGTCCAGGGCCTGGTGGACCTGTGCCTGGACGCCCTGCTGGCGGCGCACCCCGAGCCGCCGGCCGGCCCGCCGCACCGGGTCGGCCCGGCCGACCCGGCCCAGGTGATCGGCACCTCGGGCACCACCGGCGCGCCCAAGGGCGTGCTCGCCGCGCCCGGAAACCTGACCGCCGGCCTGGCCGCCCACCCCCGCCGCCGCGCCTACGCGCACTCGCGGCACGCCCTGCACGCCTTCCCGATCGGGACCAACGCGGGCCAGGTGATGCTGCTGGGCGCACTGACCGCCGCGCCCACCACGCTCAGCCTGCCGCGCTTCGACGCGGACCAGTTCGGCATCGCGGTCGAGAAGTTCGGGATCGGCACCGCCTTCCTGGTGCCCTCGATGGCGATCGAACTGGTCAACGCGGGCACCGCCGGGCGGTACGACCTGAGCAGTCTGCGCCTGGTCAACTCATCCGCCGCCGCACTGCCCGTACCGGTGGCGGCCTCGCTGGCCGCGGCGCTGCCGGGCGCGACGCTGGTCAACACCTACACCTCCGCCGAGGCCTCGCCCGCGCAGATCTCCACCGTGGTCGACACCCGCCGCCCGGGCTCGCTGGGCCGCCCGGCGGACCCCCGTGACGTACGGATCCTCGACGCGGAGGGGCTCCCGCTGCCCGCCGGGCAGGTCGGCGAGGTCTGGTTGCGCCAGCCCGGACCGGCGCGCGGCTACCTGGGCGCCGCCGGGGAGAGCGCCCGGGTGTTCCGGGACGGCTGGGTGCGGATGGGCGATGTCGGACGCCTCGACGCGGACGGCCACCTGTACCTGGTCGACCGGGAGAGCGACGTCATCAAGAGCGGTGCGCTGAAGGTCTCCACGCTGCGGATCGAGGAGGCGCTGCACGAGCACCCCGCGGTCGCCGACGCCGCCGCGCTCGGCCTGCCGCACCCCGTGATGGGCGCCGTCCCGGTGGCGGTCGTGGTGGCCGGACCCGGCGGTCTGGATCTGGACGAGCTCCGGCTGTTCCTGAGCGCCCGGTTGAGCCGGCCCGAACTGCCGGTCCGGATCCTGCTCGCCGGCGACCTGCCCAGGAACCCGAGCGGCAAGGTGGTCAAGCACCGGCTCCGCCCGCTGTTCGACGCGCCCGCGGAGTCCGACGGTCCCGCGGTCGCCCCGGCCACGCCGACGGAACTGCGGTTGGCCGGACTCTGGCGGCGCCTGCTCGGCCGGCCGGTCACCGACGTGGCCGCCGAGTTCTTCGCGCTCGGCGGCGACTCCTTCCGGGCGGTCCAGCTCGCCACGGGCATCAGCGGCGAGTTCGGGGTCCGGGCGAGCACCGCCGTGGTCTTCGAACGGCCCTCGCTGCGCTCCCAGGCCGCTTGGGTCGACCACCCCGACCGGCGGCGGGCTGCCGCGGACGGAACGCCTGCCGCACCGGAGACGGTGACGCCCTACCTGACCGCGCTCCGCGCGCAGCCGCACGCCGTCGCACTCACCTCGCAGCAGGAGAACTTCTTCCGCTGGATGGCCGAGGCCCCCGGGCGGGACGCCGGCGCGGTGACGGCGCTGTTCCGGGTGGCCGACCGGCTGGAACCGGAGACCCTGGGCCTGGCGCTCACCGAGGTGGTCCGGCGCCATCCGGCGCTGCGGACCCGGTTCGAGGCGGCGGGAGAGGGGGTCGTACGGGCGGTGCTGGACGAGGAGCCCCGGGTGCGGATCACGCTGACCCGGGCCCCGGGGGCCACGGACGCGGAGGTGGACGCCCTGCTGCTGGCCGAACGCGACCGCCTCACCGACCTCGCCCGTGACCCGATGGCGCGCCTCCTGGTGGTCAGCCGGTCGGAGACCGACCACGTGGTGCTGGTCGCGGTGCACCACATGGTCTCCGACGGCTGGTCGGTCGGCGTGCTGCTGGCCGACCTCGGGGTGTTCTACTCCGCGCTGCGCCGGGGCCGGTCGGCCCCGCCGGCCCGCTCGGGCCCGGGCTACCAGGAGTTGGTGGACTGGGCGAACGCGCACTGGCCGGCCTCCCGGGCCCACTTCGGGACCGCGCTGGCCGGGGCGCCGGAGGCCGTCGAGCAGTTCGCCGGCCGCCGCACGGTGGACGAAGTACTCACCCAGGCCCACGAGTTCGAGGTGCCTCCAGCGCTGGCCGAAGCCCTGCGGGCCCGGGCGGCCGAGCTGGGCGCCACCCCCTTCCTGGCCGTCACGGCGGCCTGGACCGGACTGCTGGCGAGCCGCAGCGGCCGTCCCGACCTGGTGGTGATGACCCCGGTGCCCGGCCGACCGCGCCCGGACGCCGAGCGCACGGTGGGCTGCTTCGTCCAGTCGCTGCTGCTGCGGGTGGACGCGAGCGGGGGACCCGGTTTCGCCGAGCTGGTGGACCGGCTGCGGGCGGTCTACAGCGAGGCCCTGGACCACCAGCTGTACCCGTTCGCCGAGTTCAGCCCGTCCGTGCCGTTCGCGGCCTGGCTCCGCTACGAGGCGTGGGCCGCGCCCGCGCAACTGCCCGGCCTGGCCTGCGAGCCCTGGGAGCTGCCGCGCGGGAGCACCGTGCCCTGGCCACTGCCGGGCGGCGACCGCGGCGTGCCCGAGCTGACCGTGGTCGAACAGCCGGACGGCGCCCTGCGGTGCTGGCTGCAGTACAACGCGCTGGCCTTCGACCTTCCCGTCATCACCGAACTGGCCGAGGAGTTCACCGCCGCCCTGACCACAGCCTGCGGCTGACGGGGGACGTACTCGACCTCGGGCGAGCCGCCGCTCGCCCCGCGCTTTCGGCGCCTCCGGCGGGAGCTGCGGAGCAGGGGTGGCCGCGACGCCGTCACGCCCGGGGCGGCGCCTCCCCCAGTACGAGCGCGGCGGCGCCGGCCCACGTGACGCGGGCGGCGAGCCGGCCGCGCGCGGCGGCGATGCGGGTGAAGGCGGCTTCCCGGTCGACCAAGCACTTCTCGATCCGTGCGGCCCACACCGCGGCGTCCTCGTCGTCCTTCCCGGTCATCGGAACGATCAGGTGGTCGGCGTCGTCGCCCAGGTGCTCGCGCAGCAGCTGGGCCAGTCCGCTGTTCGCGCTCACCAGAATCGGTACGCCGCGGATGATCGCCTCCCGGCCCACCAGCCCGAACCCCTCGGAGCGTGAGGGCATCACGACCACGCTCGCCCGCATCATGTCGGCCTCCAGACGGCCGGGCTCGCTCGAGTAGGCACGCACGACCACCGGGAGGCCCGGGTTGCCCGACCACGTGCGGATGGTGTCCTGCTGGACGTCGGCCGTCGTGCGCGGTGCGCCGCGCACGACGAGTTCGATCGGCTCGGCCGATGCCTTGGTGCGCAGGTCGTGCACCAAGCCGCAGGCACGAGCCGCCAGGTCGACTCCCTTGAGCCGGGCGTCGTCGGTCCGGCCGAGCAGCAGCACCTTGTGCGGACTGCCGGGAGGCGGGGTACGCACGGTCGGCAGGGTCGAACCCGGGAGGTCGAAGCCCGGGTCGAGCCTCAAGGGCTCCGGCGCTTCGGTGTCGCAGAGTTCGTTGCGGAACCGGGCGTGCAGACGGGGGCCCACCGCGACGACGCGGTGGGCGGAAGCGCCCAACCGGCGTTCGATCTCGGTGCGCTCCTCCGCTCGATCCGCCTTGTCCGTGGTGTCGTCGAGCTTGTGCCATTCGATCTCGTCCGGTGCCATGTGGACGAAGTGCAGCCGCCGGGCCCCCGGGAAGAAGTCCTCATGCAGGTGGGCTGCGGCCGGACCGGTGATGCGCGCGTGCCCGATGATCAGGTCGGGCTCCACCCCGGGCGGGAGTGCGGGGCGGCGGGTGAGCCTGCCGTACTCGGGCGCGCCCGGGGCACCCGGGTGACACAGGAGCGCGACGCCCTTCGTCGCCGCGTCGGCGACCTCGGAGTCCTCGGCGCCGAGGACGACGCAGAAGACCCTGGCGCCCGCGGCGGCGAGGGCCACGCAGAGATGGCGGTTGAGGGTGCTCAGGCCGCCGTGGGCGGAGAACCACTCCGTCGCGACGACCAGGACGTTCGGCTGGGCGGACAGGAGGTGCGAGGCAGCCTGATCGGCCGCCTCCGTGCGAGCGTCCGGGCCGGACGGAGCGGAGGGGCTCCTGTCTCCCGGCGGCCGGGCGGGGCCGATGGCCGCGCTGTCGGCGAGGGCACGGAGCAGTGGCTCCGGGGCGGCGTGGCGCAGGTAGCCGGCGTCTTGCAGCAGGTCGCCCAGTACGTGGCCGGCCGCCGCGTGCGTGGCCAGGTGCTCGTGGATGTACGGGTCCGCGGAGGCCCAGTCCCGCTCGCCGGACGCCAGGACGGGTACCCGTTCCGTGAGGGCCCTCACCATCCGGCGGTGCCGGACCTGGTCCTGCCCGGAACCTTGCAGGTGCTCGGCAAGCAACTGGTGGAAGAGCCTGTAGACCGTGCCGGTCGGGAGCGCGGTCTCGGTGACGAGGGCGCTTCCCCGTGCGAGAAACCTGCGCAGATCGTCGTCCGTGTACCGCTCGTGCGTGAGCGCTTCCGCCATCGCGGGCCACAGCGTCATCGGCAGGCCCGGACCCTGGGCGTAGGAGAGGGGCAGCAGGAGGCGTACGACCCGCGACCGGTCGGGGCCGAAGCGGTCGAGGCAGCTCTCGAACCACCCCGGGGCGTCACGGAAGGGATCCGGCAGGTGCTGGGCCGGTGACAGCTCCGGTGGTCCGGAGTCCGCCGGGCCCGCTGCATGGACAAGGGCGTGTGCCGCCAGCTGCGCGGCGAGGAATGAGGGTCCTGCCTCGCGGGCGATGGCCTCGGCGGCGGTCGCGGCACGGGCCGGGGCCTCGCGGTACACCCGGCGACGGCCGGCGCTCTGTCGGGTCCGGTCGTCGACCAGGAGGTGGTACGCGTACGCCCGGAGGCCTTCCTCGTCCCGGAACTCCGGCGCGTCGAGGTCGATGACGTCGACGGGCGCACCGAGCTCGGCCAGTTGAGCCCGGCGGGTACCGATGATCAGCCGGACCGCCGGCAGGGAGGTCAGCGGCCGCACCAAGTCGGCGACGACCCGGCGGTACTCGTCCGGTTCGAACTCGTCCAAGGCGTCGAGCAAGACCACGACGGGATCGGTCCGCGCACCCAGCGCCCTGAGGACGCCTTCCCGGTCGGTGGTCGGCAGGTCGAGCACCGCCGACAAGTCGGCGGTGACGGTTTCGGCCGTGCTGCCGCGGCCCTGCAGCGGGATGACGGTCAGGTCCGGGGGCGGCAGCGCCTCGGGGGCGGTGCTCAGGCGGGCGGGACTGTCCGGGTCGGTGAGCGCCAGCACCCGGCCGAGCACTGCGCTCTTGCCGGAACCCGGACTTCCGGTGACCACCAGGGCCCTGCGCCCGGAGTGGGGCGACCGTAGCCATTGGGCGACCCGGGTCAACGCCTCGGTGCGTCCGAAGAAGAAGTCCCCCGGTTCCGCGGCATGCGCGACACCCCTGCTCCGCGGCTCGAAGTGGTCTTGCTGCGCCTGCCGGATCCTGACGACGCTCGCCACGTCGAGCGCGTCGCGCGGAAGCCCGGGCACGAAGGCGGGATTGGGGAAGAACGGATCCGCTCCGCCTGCCCCGGGGCCCACCAGGCCCGCCCGCTGGGGCACCTCGTGCTCGGCGAAGTACCGGTTGACCCGTTCCGTCACCTCGCGCACATCGAGAAAGCGCTGCCGCGGACCGGCCGACGGCCTGGCGAAGACGTCCTCCAACGCGTCCACCAGGACTCCGCCGTATGCGGGTTTGGCGCCCCGGGCAGAGGTCAGCACCCAGCTCGCTGTTCCTTGACGCCCGGCACGTCCCAACTCGGCGCTCCACTGCGCCACGTCGTTCACCACGGCGCCTGCGTGGCAGGTGTCGATGAGGGTGAGCGAGTGCCCCGCCAGACTGTCCGCCACCAAGCCGACGAGGTCGGCTCCGGCGAGACCCGAGTGCCGCCGGTCCGGCTCGTCGTCGGATCCGAGCAGGTAGTGCCGGCCCTCGCGCAGGACGCCGTGCCCGCTGAAGTAGGCGACCACCACGTCGTCCGGTCCCAGCATGGCCTCGCCGGCCCATTCGCTGATACCGCGCCGCAGAACCGCCGACGTGGGATCGGCCGAGATCTCCGCCAGCACCCGCTCGTATCCCATCGAGGCCAGCCGGTCGGCCAGCCGCTGGGCGTCCTCCACGGCTCCGGGCAGGTCGGGAAGATCCGATGCGTAGTTCGAGACGCCCACCACGAGCGCGTAACGGCGTCCCGAACCGACACCGACATTCCCCGTGTCGACATCGCCCACGGCCGCCCCCTCTCCCCGTCTCAACCTCGTACGCGCACCCGTTCCCCGCGCATCGACACTAGATCAGCACGCCGGCCGTCCGCCGGAGTTCGTCACGTTCACGTTGACAGAGTTCCCCTCACCGAAATCGGCGACGACTTCGGCCGACCTGCCTACGTGCTGGACGAGAGCGAGGTGCGCGGGGCGCTGCCGGACGTACCGCGCAGCCTGTTGATGGTCGCGGTCGTGAACGCTCCCGGCTCCATCCGCCGGGGGTGGAGTCCTGGCGGATGGAGCCGACGAGGATGCCAATCGCTCCAGGAACCCCTCAACTCGGCCGGCTGCCTGGCACCCTGGACTTCATGGACGCTGACGACCTGACTCCTGTCCACCTCGACGGTGTGGTGAACGGTTTGGCGGCGAACCCCGCATTGCCCGCTTCCATGGTCCGGCGCCTGTTCGCCTGGCAGGGGGATCGCGGGAGAGTGGCAGGGCGTCCAGACCTCACCGAGGACCTGATCGCCGAGATCATCGCGATCGACGACCACTGGCTCCTGCATAGCCTGGCGCTCAACGACCGGCTACCGGACCGGTTCCGCATCCTTCTGGCCGGCCATCGGGACAAATCGGTGCGGTCCGCACTCGTCATCCGCTCCGCCACCGCGCCGAGGGAGATGCTGGAGCGACTCATCGACGACCCCGATCCGCAGGTCCGCACGTACCTGGCCAACAGCCGTGGCACGCCGCCCGACCTCCGGGCCCGCCTCGTCTCCGACTCCGACCCCGCGATCCGCGCCGCGCTGGCGACGCACTGGCCACAAGCGCCGGAAGCGGTCCGCCGGATCCTGCTGACCGATCCCGAGCCGAAGGTCCGCGCCGCGGCCTGTTCGACCTACTTCGCGGACTGGCCTCATCCGATACCGCCGTCGGACCTGCTGCCGGCGCTGTTGGCGGACCCCGCGACCCGGGTGGGCGCGGTGATGCACGCCGCGCTCGGCGCGGACACCCTCCGGCAGCTCGCCGAGGATCCGAACAGCAAGGTACGTGCCGAACTCGCCGGGCATCCCGACTTGCCCCGGTCGGTGCTCGAGGCCCTTGCCGTCGATCCGGCGCTGAACGTCCGGGTGAACATCTTCGGCCGCCCCGATACGCCGGAGGACGTGCGCGCGCAGATCTGCGCCTCGGTGCACGAGCTGTCGCGTTCGATGGCCAGGCCGGGCCCTGACGCCGACGCCGAAGCGGTCCGGCAGTGGCATCGAGACGGCATGGCCGAAGAGGATCTGCGGAGGCTGGACCTGCCCTGGGTCACGGCCGATCCGCTTCCGCACATCGACTCGCCCTATGTCAGCTTCCGAGTCTCAGCGGCCGGCAGCGAGACCCTCCCCGTCCACGCGGTGGCTCAACTGCTCGACGACGAGGAGGAGACCGTCCGCCTCACCATGGCAAGCACGTCCCCCCATCTGGTCGATCCCGAGACCGCCGAGAGGATCGAGCGCGCCTACCGTTGGCGGGACAAGCACACGTTCTGGTGGGACAAGGCCGAGGTTCTCTCGTTCCCCGCAGAAACCCTGCGCCGCTTCGCCACTGACGCTCAACCCCGGCTCCGTTCCTTCGCACCCCGGGACCCCGACCTTCCCCCAGGCCTGGCCGAGAAGCTGGCCTCCGACCCCGAACCCCGGGTCCGCCACGCGGTCGCGCCCCACCGCAACCTCCCGCTCCCCTCTCTGCTGCGGTTGCTCACCGACTCCACGGCGGACGTCGCGGAAGCCGCTGCCGCCTCGCCGTTCCTTCCCGTCAAGCACATGGAGGGGCTGCTGACGAGGGCGGGCCTGTAGCACCGTTCGCTCGACAGGCCCGCGGGTCGACTTCGGCCGTCAGGTCGCGACACCCACCCAGTTACGGGATATCTGCCGATTTGGGGCTATATTCCACTTCGTCGGAGGGGTGCGGCCTCATGGCCGATGCCCATGCGCGAACGGGGCCGGGATGCGGGACGAGGAAGAAGGCGAAGCACCGGGCCCTCCGCTGCGCGAGCCGTCCCTGCTCGACTCGATCGTGCCCCTGGTGGTGCTGGCCGTACTGGTCGCCGGGTCCCTGGCCCTCTTCGGGCTCGACGCGCTGGACGGGCCGATCCAGGTGGCCCTGGTGCTGTGTGCGATGGCTGCGGCG
The DNA here is from genome assembly GCF_003287935.1 of Streptomyces sp. ICC1. GTDB lineage: Bacteria > Actinomycetota > Actinomycetes > Streptomycetales > Streptomycetaceae > Streptomyces > Streptomyces tritrimontium. Next base: position 6,121,093 of record NZ_CP030287.1, on the reverse strand, counting down.
CTGGTGGCGATGAAGAACGGCCACCCGTGGAGTGCGGTGCAGCAGGCGGGCCAGCGCGCCCTTTCGTCGATCACCAGCGCGGTGTTCATCCTCCTGGCGGTGGGCGCCCTGATCGGGGTGTGGAACCTTTCCGGGACCATCCCGACCTTGGTGTACTACGGCATCCAGGTGCTCTCACCGAGTTGGTACTACGCGGCCACGGCCGTCATCTGCGGCGTCATCGCCATGAGCATCGGGAGTTCCTGGACGACCGCGGGCACGATCGGTGTGGGATTGGTCGGGGTCGCGGACATGATCGGCGTGTCCACGGCGATCACAGCCGGTGCGGTGATCTCGGGCGCGTACCTCGGAGACAAGCTCTCCCCCCTGTCGGAGACGACGGTGCTGACCGCCCAGATGGTGAAGGTCGACGTCCACGAGCACATCAAACGCCAGGCGTGGACGTCACTGCCCGCGTTCGTCATCGCCTTCGCGGTCTTCCTGGTGATCGGCCTGGTCAAGGGTGCCGACGTGGTCAACCCGGTCGGAGAGGACATCGAGCTCGCCCGCCTCGGCGACATCTACCACATCACTCCCTTGAACCTTCTCCCTCTCGCCCTCCTGGCCTTCCTGTCGGTCAGGAAGGTGCCGGCCTCGCTCGCCCTCATCGGCGCGGCCCTCTTCGCGGGCGTGCTCGGCGCGTTCCTGCAGCCCTCCGTGATGCGGGACTTCGTCGCCGGGTCCGGAAACGTCGTGTTCGAGTCGCTGAAGGGCATCTGGCTCGCCATGGCGAACGGATTCTCCATCCAGTCCGGCATCCCGCTGATCGACCAGCTGCTCTCACGTGGCGGCATGGACAGCATGCTCCTCACCCTCTGGCTGATCATCGGTGCGGTCACCTTCGGTGCCGTGCTGGAGGAGTTCGGCCTCATCGCCCGGCTCGTGAACCCACTGATCCGCTCGGCGAAGAGCACCGGCCGACTGTTCCTCACCGTGTTCGCCTGCGCCTTCGGCCTGAACGTCGTCGCCGGTGACCAGTACATCGCCCTCGTTCTGCCCTCGCGGGTGTTCCGTCTGGAGTTCGAGAAGCGCGGGCTCGCACCGACGAACCTGTCCCGTCTCTGCGCCGACAGCGGCACGGTCACCTCCGCGCTCGTCCCGTGGAACTCCTGCGGCGCGTTCATGGGAGCGGTGCTCGGCGTCCCCACCCTGACTTACGCCCCGTTCGCCATCTTCAACTACGCCAGCCCGGCCCTGAGCGTCCTCTACGGCATCACCGGGTTCAAGATCGAGAAAATCGCACCGCCCGAGGCCGGGTCGGTGACCGGCTCCGAGGGCGGGTCCGGGTCCGGGGCCTCCATCGGCCCGTAGCCGACAGCCCGCGGCAGCCCCCACCACCGAGAGTCGTAGACGAAGGAAGCCATGAGCAACGCCGAGACCAACGACGCGGCGGCGACCACCGCGGGCAAGCCGGCCGTCAAGTTGACGCTGCTGACACTGACCGCGATGGTGGTCGGCTCGATGGTCGGCGCCGGGGTGTTCTCCCTACCGCGCCGCTTCGCCCAGGAGACGGGGGTTGCGGGCGCCCTGATCGCCTGGGCGATCGCCGGTACGGGCATGCTGATGCTCGCGTTCGTGTTCCAGACCCTCGCGGTGCGCAGGCCCGACCTCGACGCGGGCGTGTACGCCTACGCCAAGGCCGGATTCGGGGAGTACCTCGGGTTCTTCTCCGCCTTCGGCTACTGGGCGAGCGCGTGCGTCGGCAACGTCACCTACTGGGTGCTCATCATGTCGACGATCGGCGCGATCTGGCCCGCGCTCGGCGACGGGGACACCCTGCTCGCCGTCATCCTCTCCTCGGTCGGCTTGTGGGCGTTCTTCCTGCTGATCCGCCGCGGAGTCAAAGAGGCGGCCGCGATCAACAAGATCGTGACCGTGGCGAAGGTCGTGCCCATCCTCGTCTTCGTCGCCCTCGCGCTGTTCTGCCTCGACACGGACGTCTTCGCAGCCAACTGGGGCGGCGCCGACTACGCCGGCTCACTGTTCAACCAGGTCCGCGGGACGATGCTGGCCACCGTCTTCGTCTTCCTCGGTGTCGAGGGGGCGAGCGTCTACTCCCGGCACGCCAAGCGGCGCGAGGACGTCGGGCGCGCCACCGTCCTGGGATTCCTCAGCGTCTTCGCCGTCTTCGCCTCGGTCACCATCGTGTCCTACGGGATCATGCCGATGGCCGAGATCGCCGAGCTGCGCCAGCCCTCCATGGCCGGTGTCCTGGAGCACGCGGTCGGCACCTGGGGCAAGGTCTTCGTCAGCGTCGGCCTGATCGTCTCCGTCCTCGGCGCCTATCTGGCCTGGACGCTCATGGCCGCGGAAGTGCTCTTCGTCGCCGCGAAGGACAAGGACATGCCCCGGTTCCTGGGGCGGGCCACCTCCGAGGACGTGCCGGTTCCCGCACTGCTGATGACCACGTCCCTGAGCCAGGTCGTCCTGGTCGTCACGATGTTCTCCGCGGACGCGTTCAACTTCGCGCTCGACCTGACCAGCGCGCTGAGCCTGATCCCCTTCCTGCTCGCCGCGGCCTTCGCCGTGAAGGTCGCCCTCGGGCCGGGCCGCGAGGAGACCGTCGGGCGGAGCACGCGCGGGGAACTGGTGATCGCGGTGGTCGCCACGCTGTACACGGCGTTCCTGCTCTTCGCCGCCGGGCTCAAGTTGGTCCTGGTCTCCTTCATCCTCTACGCCCCGGCGACGTTCCTGTTCGTCAAGGCGCGGCGGGAGCAGAACCGGCGTCTGTTCTCCCCCGGCGAGGCCGTCATCTGTGCCGTCTCCATCGCCGGCGCTCTTGTGGGAGTGCTCGCTCTGGCCGTGGGCTGGATCGAGCTGTGATCCGCACCTGAACCCGGTCCCCGATCGGGTTGCCTGATCCCCGGTCAGGTTGCCTGATCCCCGGTCAGGTTGCCTGATCCCCGGTCCATCCAACGAAAGGCGCAACGCGTTGAGCACCGACAGCACCCCCCGACCCGCCTTCGGCGTCCACTCCGAGGTCGGCAGGCTCCGCAAGGTCCTGGTCTGCGCACCCGGGCTCGCGCACCGCCGTTTGACCCCCACCAATGCGGACGACCTGCTCTTCGACGACGTCATGTGGGTGGAGAACGCCCAGCGCGATCACGCGGACTTCGTCAACAAGCTCACCCAGCGCGGAGTCGAGGTCGTCGAGCTGCACGGCCTGCTCGCCGAGACCATGGCCCTTGCCGAGGCCAGGACCTGGCTCCTCGACCGGAAGATCACCGCCAACGAGGTCGGCCTCGGCCTCCTCGACGACACCAGGGCCTTCTTGGAGACCCTCACCCCGCGCGAGCTGGCCGACTTCCTGATCGGTGGGCTGTCGACCGCCGACCTGCCGGACGACTTCCGGTCCGGCTACGTGGCGCTCGCGCGCGAGGCGACCGGTGCGCGGGAGTACCTGATGCCGCCCCTCCCCAACACCCTCTACACCCGCGACACCACCTGCTGGCTCTACGGCGGCGTCACGTTGAACCCGCTGTACTGGCCCGCCCGGCACGACGAAACCCTCCTGATGAAGGCGATCTACACCTTCCACCCCGACTTCAAGGCCTCCACCGTATGGTGGGGCGATCCCGAACAGAACTGGGGACAGGCCACGTTCGAGGGCGGCGACATCATGCCGGTCGGCAACGGCGTCGTGCTGATGGGCATGAGCGAACGCACCTCCCGCCAGGCCATCACTCAAGTCGCCGCCTCCCTGTTCAAGAACGGCGCCGCCCAGCACGTCATCGTCGCGGGCATGCCCAAGCTGCGCGCCGCCATGCACCTCGACACCGTCTTCACGTTCGCCGACCGCGACATCGTCACCCTCTATCCCAAGATCATGGACGCGGTGCACACCTTCTCCCTGCGCCCCAGCGACAAACCCGTGGGCGTAGAGATCACGGACGAGGGATCGAGCCCGTTCGTCGACGTCGTGGCCAAGGGCCTCGGGCTCCCCCGGCTGACGGTCATCGAGACCGGCGGGGACGTGTACGCCTCCGAGCGCCAGCAGTGGGACAGCGGCAACAACGCGGTCGCCCTGGAGCCCGGCGTGGTCTTCACGTACGACCGCAACACGCAGACGAACACGCTGCTGCGCAAGGCCGGTGTCGAGGTCATCACCATCGTCGGTGCCGAACTCGGGCGCGGGCGCGGTGGCGGACACTGCATGACCTGCCCGCTCATCCGCGACGCCGTCTCCTTCTGACGGGCCGGGCACCGTCGCACCGTCGCGGCGCAGCCCGTCGGATCCGCCCGACCGCAGGTCCCACGTGAGCGGACGCGACGGGAAGGCCGGGTCCGGGTGGGTCAGGCAGTCGGGCGCGCGTCCGCTTCTCGGTGCATACCCGTGCACAGGGCCCAGATGATGAAGATGTTGACGGCGATGAGCACAAGGGCCCACAAGGGGTAGTACGGCAGCCACAGGAAGTTGGCGATCGCGCCCAGCCCGGCGATGGAGACACCGAAGAAGCGCGCCCACAGGGCTCCGCTGATGACGGCGCAGCCGGCGAAGACGAGGACCAGACCCAGGATGAGGTGTACCCAGCCCCAGCCCGCGAGGCTGAACTCGAACACGTAGTGCCGCGTCGCGAGGAACAGGCCGTCCTTGGCGATGGCCGCGATCCCTTCGAAGATCGCCATCGCTCCACCGAAGATCATCAAGGCTGCCGCGAAGACGGTGGTCCCGGATGTGGGCGCATGCCAGGGACTCGGGGGTGCGCTGCCTGCTCGGGGTCCGCCGGCGTCACTGGCCATTTCGATCTCCCTGGGTTGCAGAGCCGGCCTGGTATCCCCGGACCGGCTGGATCCCCTGTTTCAGCGTGCCACGGCGCCCCTCCATCGGCATTCCGGCCCATGACGTCTCCGCGCACGGCGGTGGTGGGATGCTGAAGCCCCCACGAAGACTTAGCGTGCGTTGAGGTCCTGTCGCCACACCGGGAGGCGTTCGTGTCGGAGCTGATGGTGATCGGATACGAGGACCCCGAGACGGCCCGGCGGGCCTACGCCACCGTGCAGGAGCTCCACCGGGATCACGTCGTCAGCGTGAGCGGGCTGGCGGTGGTGTCGGTGGATGTGCGGGGCGAGACCCACGTGGACACGCCGAGCCGTCTCATCGGTCCGTCGGCCGCGGCCGGGGCGGTGTGGGGCATCGTCTTCGGCGTGCTGTTCCTGCTGCCCGGCGTCGGGTTCGTTGCCGGCGCGGCGGTCGGCGGACTGCTGGGGAAGCTCGGCAAATCAGGTGTCGATGAGGAATTCCGCCGACGCGTTCAAGACCTCCTCAATCCTGGATCGGCGGCCGTGGCGATCATGGGAATGATCGTGTCGGAGGACAGGTTCTCCGAGGCCATGCGGCAGCACGGTGGCACGGTGTTGAAGACCTCGCTCGGCACTGCTGAGGAGAGTGAGCTGGCCGAGCAACTCGCCGGCTCTCAGTCATAGGTGCGATCTGCCGGGTCGCGGCAGGTGAGGACGGCATCGAGCATGAGGTGATGTCGACATCGAACGGCTGCCACGAGCTGGAGAAGGCGTCGGGCGGTGGCAATGCGGGGGCCGATGTCCCGCTGCAGAGCCGCAACGGCCGGCGTCCGCCATGGCGGCCCACTGGGCGCGGGCGGATGTGTCACGGCGCGGCGCACGATGGGGCGCCCCGCTTCCCGCCGACCGAAGCGAAGGCGGTGTCGCTCAAGGTGGCGACGCGGAGCTTGGCGCGCCGCAGCAGGCTGAAGGCCTTGGTTTCCCTGCCCCGCTCGGGGGGACTGCGGCACGTCACGCTTGTGCCCCCACCCCCCTCACCCATGCCTGTCTCGATCTCCGCCCAGACGACCTTCCCGGTGTCATGGGGGTAGGCGCCCCACCGGTCGGAGAGCAGCCGCACGATGTGCAGGCCGTGGCCTCCCGGGACGCCCGGCCGGCGTGCGGCCCGGGGGCACGGCAGCGCCGTCGCTCCGTCGAGCACGTCGATGCGCAAGGTCTCCTCGGCGGCGGTCAGCACGAGCTCGTGGCAGCCGTTCGCGTGCAGGGCCGCGTTGGTCACCAGCTCGGACACGACGAGCAGGGCGTCCTCGGCGCTCTCGTGGCGGTCCCACCCCCAGTCCCGCAGGGCCTTGCGGGTGAAGTCACGGCCCTTGCCGACCGGGCCCCGGACACCGCTCAGGGCGAGTCGGCGGCACTGGCCCCTGACCGGCACTCCTCCACCGCGAGGATCCCCGGTGGCTGATCCCGTCGTGTTCACTGTCGCCTCACCTGGCTGTCGGCTGTGCTCCGTCGGACGGAGCCGGGCGGCTCCGTCCGCGGAGCACCCGGGCCGGCCGTCGCGCGGCCGCCGTCCTCGGTCTCGCGTATGCCCGCGCTGATCGCCCGGACACGCGGACACCGCCATCCGCGTCGCGTCGGCTTCCCGGGGACCGGTTGCGACGGGCCTGCGGGGCTCCGCGGTGGAACCCCGTCGACCAGCGCTCTACCGTGGAAGCATCGGTTGGAGCGGCCATGCGCGACACCTCGTCTTCGGCCCGCCCGCTGTCGCCCCTCGGACGGGTGCGCAGCACGGTCCGCCGTGCGCGGGCCGGCCGCCGCTGGGTGCACGTCCGGGACCTGGACCTGTGGCAGCGCTCCCTCGGGTTCGCCGCACTGGGCTTCCTGACGCTCGTACCCCTGCTGATCGTCGTGTCCGCGGCGGACACCCGCGGCGGGCAGGGGTTCGCCCAATGGCTGGGAGACGGGCTCGGCGTATCGCCGGCCGCCCGGGCGGAGATCGAGCGGCTCTTCGCCCTGCCCGGCCAGGCGTGGCGGACCACGACGGCGTTCGGACTGGCCCTGCTCGCCGTCTTCGGCCTGTCCTTCGCCACCATGCTGCAGGGCGGCTACGAGAACGTGTGGGGGCTGGCTCCGTCCCGCTGGTGGGCGCGCTGGCGGCACGTGCTGTGGCTCGGCGTACTGGTCGGGGTCCTCTACCTGTCGGCGATCACCCCGCCGTGGCGCGAGTCCCCGGCACGCGGCTTCGTCACCGTGACGGTCGGCACCCTCTTCTTCTGGTGGTCCCAGCGGCTGCTGCTCGGCGGCCGGGTGCCGTGGAGCGGCCTGCTGCCCGGAGCGGCGGCCACCATGGCCGGACTGCTGGGGCTGCGGCTCTTCTCCCGGCTCGTCTTCTCACCGATGATCGCGTCCAGCGCCGTCACCTACGGGCCCTTCGGCACCGTCCTCGTCCTCCAGGCCTGGCTCGTCGGGATCGGCGTCGTCGTGTTCGGGGGCGCGCTCGCCGGCCGGCTGTTCCACGACGAGCTGCTGCGCCGGAGAACGCCGCCGGACCCCGGCCGATCGGAAACGGGCACGGGCACGGGGATGGGCACGGCAACGGGCCCGGACTCGTCGAGTCCGGGCCCGCCGCCTGCGCCGGGTCAGATGATGCGGCCGCCGAAACCACCGACGGAATAGTAGGTCCCGATCTCCTGGCGGTAGCCGACGTCGTCGAGGTGCTTGTCGCGGTGGAATTCCGGAGCGCTCTTGATCTGCTCCTTGGTGCTGTGGACGTAGACCGTCTCCTCCTCCACGTCGATCCGGATCACGGTGCTCGCCGGGAGCAGGACCTCCTTGCCGAAGATCCAGACTCCGGTGTCCACGACCAGGTATGCGTCACCGGCCTCGTCGGAGTGCTTGTCGACCTTGCCGATGCTGCCGTCGGTCGCCTCGACCTTGTACCCGGTCAGATCGGACCCGCCCAGGTGGCCGGCATTCGACTGGTAGCTCCACACATGCTCAGTCACGCGAAAACAACTCCTTCGCCAGACGGGGGACGGCGGGAACTTCCGTGCCGTCCCTCTCTTTTGATGTCGTACGCGGCACTGTTCGCGCCCCGCTCCGACTCGACTGCCCCTCCCCCGGCGCTTCATGCACCCCGTACGACCGCGCGCACGTTCTCGATGCCGCCGCAGCCGGCCGAGAGGTGCCGCTCCCGCTCCCGCAGGAAGGCCGCCCCGAGCTCGGCCCTCCGCTCGTCCGGGACGTTCTCCCGGGCGCCGTTGAGGATGGTCCGCTCCTCCTCGTCGAGGTGGTGGGAGACCGCCTTGACCAGGTCCTCCAGGCGGGCGTCCCACTCATCGGAACCGACCTCGGAGGCCTCGGCCACCTCGAGCAGCGCCAGCAGGGCCTCGTTGCCCTCGGCGTGCTCCTCGGCTCCGTGCTCGACCTCCTCGTTGTCGACGTCCTTGAACCTCTTCAGCGCGCCGTACACCTCGGACTCCTCGGCCTCGCCGTGCGCGACGAGCAGCGCGGAGAACGTGGCGAGGGCGTCCGCCCGGTCCGCCTCCACACTGCGCATCCGGCGGAACAGGTCCTCCATGGTGCGGTGGTCCTTGAGGATCAACGCGACGACGTCCTGGTTCTCGTGCTTGTCCGCGGCCATGCCGGGTCCCTCCGGTGCTGTCGGTTTCACGTCGCCCGGCGCCTGCTCGATGGCGGTGGGTTCAAACCCCGGGGACCGCGCACGCACCCGTTCGGGTTTGAACTCTCCGCCACCGAGCAGGCGCGTCAACCGAGACCACGAGCCCCCGAACGGAGGCCAGAGATGTCAACCAATGCACTGACAGCCGTCATCGTCGTGGCGGCGGTCGTCGTGATCGCGGTGACCGCACTGCTGTGGGCACTGGCGCGCCGACGCCACCTGCGAGAACGGTTCGGGCCGGAGTACGAGCGCACCGTCGAGGAACGGGGCGGCACACGGGCCGCCGAGCGGGACCTGCGCGACCGCGAGGAGCGGCACGACCGGCTCGACATCAAGGAGCTGTCGCCCGAGCGCCGGCACCGGTACGCGGACGAGTGGACCGGTGTGCAGCAGCGCTTCGTGGACCGGCCGGAGCGTTCCGTGGCCGAGGCCGACGAGCTGGTGACCCGGCTGATGGGTGAACGCGGCTATCCCACCGAGGGGTACCGCGGACAGCTGCGGGACCTGTCCGTGGAGCACGGCCGCACGCTGGAGGAGTACCGGGCCGCCCATGCGGCCAAGGTGCGCGGCGGTGCGGGAGAGGCGACGACCGAGGAGCTGCGCGGGGCGATGGTGCACTACCGCACCCTGTTCGAGGAGCTGCTCGCCGACCAGAGGAGCCGATGACATGCGCAAGGGCGAAGAGAGCGAGGTACGGGCGGCATCGTCCGATCCCGTCCTGACGACGGAGGACCTCGCACGGCCCGCGCGGCCCGCGCCGCCCGCGCCGCCCGCGCCGCCCGCGCCGACGGCGGCGCCCGCGCCCGCCGACTGGTCCGTCGACGGGTCCGTCGAGGGGTCCGGCGACAGGTCCGCTGACGGGCCCTTCGAGAGGTCCGTCGACAGGTCCGCTGACGAGCCCGTCGAGAGGTCCGTCGACCGGCCCGTCGGCGTCCCGGAGCCGGATCGGGCGGCCAAGGACGAGGAGGAGCCGCTGCTGGGCTCTGCGGAGGCGGAGCGCTACCGGACCGCGTGGGGCGAGATCCAGGGCCGGTTCGTGGACGATCCGCGCGAGGCGGTCCGCTCGGCGGACACCCTGGTGGCGGAGGTCATGCAGAGGTTCGCGGGCACCCTTTCCGAACACCGCGGCGGGCTGGAGAAGCAGTGGGACCGCGGTGAGCAGGTGGCCACCGAAGACCTGCGGCAGGCCCTGCGCGCCTACCGTTCACTGGTCGACCGGCTGCTGGCCACCTGAGTTCCCGCTCCGGGCGGAAGCCGGAGCAGGAGAAGGCCGGCCGGGCTCGCGGATCCACTGCGAGCCCGGCCGGCCTTCTGCCGCGCGCGAAGCCGTTCAGGACTTGCGCGTGGCCTTCTTCATCTTGTCCGCGGCCTTCGAGGTCATCTCCTCGGCCTTGCCGCCCATCCGCTCGGCCGCGCCTTCCGCCTGCATGCCCTTGTCGTCCATGGCACTGCCGGCGGTCTCCTTGATCTTGCCCTTGACCTGCTTGGCCTTGCCCTTCGCCTTGCTCATGACGGGGTGGTCCTTCCTAGAGGGGGGTACTGACCACCCTGCTTCCGTGGTGGGCATCCCGCAATTCGTGGAACTCCCCGTGCCGTGACCGGACGCGGACCCGGGCCGCTGGGCCATCCGGTGCAACGGGGGGCGTGTTCCCTCCGGGCAGCCGCCCGGGCGGTGGATAGTCGTCCGGGTGGTGGGCTGCACGGGCCGCCGGCCCCGCGCCCAGGCGACACAGGGAGAGTGGATCCGATGGTGAAGAAGGCATTGCTGACGTACGCCTTGGCGGCCGGAGTGCTGATCGGGCCGCTCGGCACGGCCGGCTGGGCGGCCGACGGCCGCGGCAGCGGGCACGCGGCCGAGTCCCGGCCCGTGGGTGTGGTGGAGTCCCGCACGGCGCTCAACGTCCGCGAGAAGCCGACCGTGTACTCGGACGTGGTGAAGAAGCTGCACCCGAACGCCCGCGTGCTCCTCTCGTGCCAGAAGCGAGGGGGCTGGGTGGACGGCAATCCGGTGTGGTACCGCCTGCACGGCTCGAAGGGCTGGGTGTCGGCCCGCTACGTCCACAACCTCCAGCCGGTCCGACCCTGCTAGTGCTGTGACCTGGTACACGGCTACGGGAACGGGCGCGGCCCCAGAAGCATGGCCGCGCCCGTTCCCGTAGCCGTAGCCGTTCTCCACGGCCGCCGGGGCTCAAGCGGTGGAGGGCAGCGTCGGCCTCTCCCCCGCCCGGGCACGGAGGGGGCGCCTCTCGCGCTCGGTGAGACCACCCCAGATCCCGAACGGCTCGGCCACCTCAAGCGCGTGCCGCAGGCAGTCGCGCTGCACCGGGCACAGCGCGCACACCTCCTTGGCCGCCGCGGCCCGAAGCTCGCGGTCCGGACCATGCTCACCCGCGGGGTGGAAGAAGAGGCGCGAGCCCAGTTCCCTGCAGGCGGCCTCCTCCTGCCACAGCCAGTGGTGCTCGGCACGGCCGGGCAGACGGGACACGTTTCCCACCTCGGAACCTCCATCGGGTACGGACCGGATGCGAAGCCCGGTCGCCCCTCGTCTGACCCCGAGAACGCGGCTCAAACGGCCGGACGGAGATCGCGGTGCGGCGCGATCACGTGCGCGCCGGTTCCGGTTCGGGGTCCCGCGCGGGTGCCGGAGCCCGCTCCCGGCCTTCGTCCGCCGGGACTTCGTCGTCCGCGAGCAGTCCGGCGCGCAGCGTCCGCATGATCCGGCTCAGCAGGCGCGAAACCTGCATCTGGGAGATGCCCAGGCGCTCGCCTATCGCGTCCTGGGTCAGCTCGTCGCCGTAGCGCAACGAGAGGATCAGCCGGTCGCGGTCGCCGAGGGCGGCCAGGAGCGGCTTGAGCGCCTCCAGGCATTCGATGCGCTCGTACGCCTCCTCGTCCAGGCCCAGCGAGCGGGTCAGCGGGGTCGAATGCTCGTCCTCGCCGGCCGGCGCGTCGAGTGAGCGCGCCGTGTATCCGCTCGCCGCCCGGCGCCCCTCCGCCAGCTCGGCGTCCGTGATGCCGAGCTCCTGCGTGAGCTCCCGCTCGGTCGGCTGGCGCCCGAGCCGCTGCTCCAGCACGTCCCCCGTCTTCGCGATGTCGAGCCGGAGCTCCTGGAGCCGCCGCGGGACCCGCACGGCCCAGCTGGTGTCGCGGAGGAAGCGCTTGATCTCACCGGTGATGGTGGGCAGCGCGAACGTCGCGAACTGCACCCCGCGCTCCACGTCGTAGCGGTTGATGGCCTTGATCAGGCCCACCGTGCCGACCTGGACGATGTCCTCCAGGGGTTCGCTGCGGCCGCGGAAGCGGCGGGCGGCGTACTTCACCAGGCTGAGGTTGAGCTCGACGAGGGTGTTGCGCACGTACGAGTACTCCCGTGTGCCCTCCTGCAGCCCGTGCAGGCGCCGGAAGAGCGCGACGGACAGGGTGCGCGCCTCGTCGGTGCCCAGATGGAGCAGGTCCTCCGGGGTGGCGTGCCCGTCCGCGAGGGACTCGGCGGTACGGGCGTGGAGCGTTCGAGCGGGAATGGTCGGCATGAGCTTCCTCCGACGGGTTCGGGCCGGCCTGCGGGCTCGGCGTGGACCGTCGCGCTCTTTCCAAAGGGGTATACCCACTCAAACGGTCCACGCACCATCGATCGACGGGCCGGTCACCAGGTGTGGCGGCCCGCGTACGGTGTGCGTACGGGGCGCGTCCGCCGCGGGGTCACGCCCGCCGGGACCGCCGGGCGAGCAGGGCGGCGGCCAGTACGCCGGCGGCCGTGATCAGGGCGGTGCGGTGGGTCCGCGCCACCGCGGCGGCCCGACCGGTCTTCCCCTTCGCCAGCGCTTCGACCGTCCGGACCATGTCCTCCCGGGTGCGGGCGGCGTGCCCGCGGAGCGCCCGCGCGCCGGATATGGACTTCTTTCCGAATAACTCTGCCGTCGTCATCGAATTTCCCTCTTCCTCCGTCGGTTCGTTTCACCCGGCCGGATTTACGGAGCCGGGACGGCCGTCGATCGATGGAGGTGAGCAGATTCCCCGCTGCGTCACGGCGTCCATCCCGGCACCGGTCCGCATGCCCCCGATGCCGCGGTTCACCCGCACCGGCCGACTTCCCCTGCGGGGACCGGATTCACGGACCGCCCACGAGGTCGAGGAGCGCTTTCTCGACGAGCTCGGTCGGCGCCGGGTGGATCCAGTACGGGGAACGGGCGAGGGTGGCCGCGTCGATGCCCAGGGTCATCGCCAGGACGAGGGGCTGGATGAGGGTGGCGGCCTGTGGGCCCATGATGTGCGCACCGAGCAGGCGGCCGGTGCCGCGTTCGGCGAGCACCTTACAGAAGCCGGTGGTGTCCTCCATGGGGGGGGACCACCGGCCGGCCGCCTGCGGCGATGACGATCTGCCGGGCGCCGATGTCGACGGCGCCGTCCGCGAGGTCGATCCGCAGCTCCCGGGGGCCCGTGAACCGCGCCGTGCCCTCGTACACGGTGACCCGGTCCGCCTCCAGCCGCCCGCGGCGGCCCTCCTCGCGCTCGGCGTCCAGGCGCCCGAACACCCGGTCACGCATCGCGCGCCAGCGCACGCGGGCCGGCTCCGCGTCCACGTCGTACGTGCCGGCCTCGCCGACGGTATGGGCCACCTCCGCGACGTAGGCGTACATCTTGCTCGGGATGCACCCCGCGTTCAGACAGGTTCCGCCGAACCACCTCTCCTCGACGATGGCCACGTCGAGGCCGGCGAACGAATCGTCGATGACGGCGTTGCCGGATCCCGCACCGATGACGACAAGATCGTGCTGACGCATCACGCCAGGCTACGAGGCCGGGCGGGACCCGGCCCGTCGGGCGCGGCGGCGACCGGCCGGCGGCCCCGTACGAGATGCGCCGGGAGACGGGGCCCGGTGGCGGCTCATGTTCCCGCCCGCACGGGGCACACGGCGGTCACCGACAGAAAGGGGTCCGACCATGCTGGCCATCGTCGCCGCAGTGCTCTTCTTCATCGCGTTCCTGATCAACGCGGCCCACATAGCCACCAACGACGTGCTGAGCTCCACCAACTTCATGCTGATCGGTCTCGTCGCGCTCGCCCTGCACGTCGCCGGGGTCGGCGCCGGGCGGACGGGCCGCGGGTGGGGTCGCAGACGCTGACCGCGGCGGAGCGCGGCGCGGACCCGAGCGAAGCCGAAGGGCGCCGCACGAAGGGCACCGCACACGGACGTACCGCGGAGCGGGCCTCACCCGTTCTGCGGTACGTCCGTTTCCACGCCGCCACCGGCCCGCGGACTACCAGTAGTGGCGCCGGCCGCCGACCGCGTGTCCCACCGAGCCGAGGATCCACAGCACTGCCCCCACCACGAGCAGGATGATCCCGATGGTCCACAGGATGGAGATTCCGGTCAGGAATCCGATGAGCAAGAGGATGAGTCCGGCGAAAATCATGATGCCCTCACTCGTCTGTCTGGATACGGCGGAACGGGTTGTTCCGCCGCGGTGCCTCCGCTGGCGTCTACCCGCGAGTCCCGTCCTTATCTCTGCCGCGACGCTGTTCTTCGGGACCGCCCCGGTGGACCTTTCCGGTCGAAGCACTACGCTCGGGCCATGGGCAGAACCGACCGCGCCGGCCGGACGATCGCGGCGCCACCGGCGGACGTCTACGGCGCCCTCCTCGACCGGGAGGCCCTGGAGGCCTGGCTGCCGCCGGACGGCATGAGCGGGCGGGTCGAGCGGTGGGACCCCCGGCCCGGCGGCGGGTTCCGGATGGTGCTGACCCACCTCGACCCCGCCGACGGCCCCGGCAAGACCACGGCCGCGACGGACGTCGTCGAGGTCGGCTTCGCCGAGCTGGTGCCGGCGGAACGCGTGGTGCACCGGGCGGTGTTCGAGGCCGACGACCCCTCGTACGCGGGCACCATGACGATGACCTGGGACCTCGCCGCCACCGGCGACGGGACCCGGGTGACCGTCACCGCCACGGACGTGCCGCCCGGCATCGACCAGGCGGTCCACGAGGCCGGGATCGCCTCCTCGCTCGCGCACCTGGCCTCCCACGTCGAGACCACCGCGCACCTGGCGTGACGGGACCGGCCGACGCCCGGCCCGATGGACTTCAGCGGGTGCGCGGGGCCTCTACACGGCCCGGGAGAAGGGCAACATCTCGGGATGGGCCGAGGGCGCGGCGGGCGAGCGGGACCGCGGCAGGGCCCACGGGGAGTGGGACGAGGTGATCTCGCCGGCCCCCGCGGTCCTCCACCCGGACACGCCCGTCTCGTTCCGCTTCGGCTGACGGGCCCGCCGGCGCCGGTCACGGCCGGGCGAACCGCGCCCGGGCCGCTTCCACGATGTCGTGGCCGCCGCCGGTCGCACCCGGCCGAGCGGCGACCGTCCACGTCCCGCTGTCGAACGCTTCGAGGAACACGAGGCACCGGGAGTAGTCCTCGGCCTGGAGTTCGGCGCCGACGAGGTCGTCGGCCGAGGCCGCGGCGACGACGGTGAGCCAGTGGTTCTGCTCCAGGTGCACGGCGAGGTCCTTCAGCCCGGGCCAGCCCTGGACGTACCCCGTCGGGCTCGCCCGCACCAGGTCCTCGAATGCCGAGGCACTCATACCGTCCGGCGGCGCGACGACTCCGTCGGCTCCGGGGACGCTCCAGATTCCGTCGATCTCCAGGATGCTCCAGGTCCAGTCGTTGTCCGGGATCAGGGGCAGGAGGTCCGCCAGCCGGATGTAGCGGCCCGGGCCCTGCATCCGAAACTCCGTGGAATCCATCGCGCCGAGGTCCTTCCGCTCGCACCGGCCGGCCCCCGCACCGCGCGGCCGGATTCTTCCGGGACACCCGCCGGCGCCCCGTCGAAGGTATCGGTGAACCGGGCTCCCGCCCTCGGGTCCTCGGGTCAGCCCAGGTGGGCGGCGACGAGTTCGGCGAAGGCTTCCGGGGTGAGGACCGTGACGCCCAGTTCCTCGGCCTTGACGGCCTTGGAGCTCGGCTTCCCGCTCGCGGAGGCCGCGCAGACCAGGTAGGTGGTCTTGGAGTTGACGCTGCCGCCCGCCCTGCCGCCGGCCTTCTCGATCAGGGTGTTCATCTCCGAGCGGCCCATGTTCTCGAGCGGGCCGCTCATCTTCCCGGTGACCACGACGGTCTTGCCGGAAAGGGGGCCTTCCGCGGCCGTCCGGGGCTGCTGCGGCTCCGTCATGTTGACTCCGGCCGCGGCCAGTTTGTCGATGACCTGGGCCAGGGAGGCGACCTGTTCGACGATGACCGGGGCCTTCTCCCCGCCGATGCCGTCGACCTCCTGCATGGCGGAGGCATCCGCCTGCCGGACGGCGTCCATCGTGCCGAAGTGCGCGGCGATGCGGCGGGACATGCTGCGCCCGGTGCCGAGCACGCCCAGGGCGCAGAAGACGCGGCTCAGGGGGCGGGACTTGGCGGCCGCGATCTGCTCGGCCAGCTTGGCCCCGCGCTTGGCGCTGCCGGAGGCGGCGGCGAGCTGTCCCTCGGTCAGGGTGAACAGGTCGGCGACGTCGGCGACGTCACCGGACTCGATCAGGGCGTTGACGTACGTCTTGCCCAGGCCGTCGATGTCGAGGATGTCGCGGCCGGCGGCGTACTCGATCAGGGCGGGCAGCGCGCAGCCGGTTCCCTTCGCGCAGCGCCAGCGCTCCTGGTCCTTGTTGATCTCCCCGCCGCAGTTGGGGCACCGCGTGGGCAGCGGCACCTCGAGCGCGCCGGCCGGGCGGTGGCCCACGAGGGCGGCCTGGACGCGGGGGATGATGTCGCCGGCCTTGTACACCGTCACGGTGTCGCCGAGGTGGAGGTCGCGTCGGCGGATGTCCGCGGGGTTGTGGAGGGTGGCCCGGGTGACGGTGGATCCGTCGATGTCGACCGGTTCGAGGATGGCCGTCGGGGCGAGCACCCCGGTACGGCCCACGTCCCACACCACGTCCTTCAGTACGGTCTGGCGCTCGACGGCCGGCAGCTTGAAGGCGATCGCCCAGTACGGGAATCTGCTGCCGAGCCCGGCCGCGGCCTGCTCGGCCGCGTCGTTCGCCTTGATCACGACCCCGTCGATGCCGAACGGCAGGTCCGCGCGCTGCGCGGCGATCGCGTCGACCTCGCGCTGGGCCTCGGCGAGGGTCGGGACCACGTGCAGGCCGGCGGGCGTGTCGGCCGTGGTCCGTACGCCGGCCCCGGAGACGGCGGCCAGGACCTCGGCGTGGGTGGCCCCGGACGGCGCGAAGGCGACGCCGTCGAGCTCGACCGCTCCGTACGCCCAGAACGTCATCGCGAGCCGGTAGGGGCGGTCCTTCGCGCGCAGGGTGCCGGCCGTCCCGTTGCGCGGGTTCGCGAAGGGCTGCGCGCCGTGCGCGACGCGGACCTCGTTCGCGGCTTCGAACTGGCTCTGCGTGAACAGGACCTCCCCGCGGACTTCGAAGGTGGCCGGCACGGGCAGCTGCTCGGGCAGGCCCTCGATGGCGCCGATGACGTGGCTGACGTCCTCGCCGTGGGTGCCGTTGCCGCGGGTGATGACCTGCTCCAGCCGACCGGCGCGGTAGCGGGCGGCGACGGCCGCTCCGTCCATCTTCGGCTCGACGGTGAACCCTCCGGCGGGCTCGTGGCCCAGACGGCGCTGGAGCGAGGCGCCCCAGGCGACCAGGCCGGCCGGGTCGAAGACGTTGTCGAGGCTGAGCAGCCGGACGGTGTGCTCCATGTCGCCGACCGGGGCCGCGCCGTCCGCGACCAGGCCGGTCACGGAGTCCGGGGCGGCCTCGTCCGGGTGCTCCGCTTCCCAGGCGAGCACGGACAGGCGCAGCCGGTCGTAGGCGGCGTCGTCCAGCGCGCTGTCGGCGCCGCCGTAGTACGCCCGGGAGGCCTCGCGGAGCCGCCGGAGCGCGGCGCTGTAGTCGGCACGGCTGAACACGCTGGACAACGCCTCATCGGCGGAAAGGATCGTCATGTCAGTGATCCTCTCCCGGACCACTGACAATGCCCGGCGGCCCGTTCCCGGGCGCCGCGCCCGTTCTCGGGCGCCCGCCGGTCCGTGGGAGACCGCCCGGCCGGGAGGCCGGCGCACCCATCGGCGGGTCTGTCAAGTGACGAACAGCCGGGGCTACGGCTCCGGGGCTCCTGCGGGCACCGTGGAAAAACGGCCGCCGACCGTCCGCGGCACCACGCCAGGGAGAGTCTCATGACTGACATCGCCATCACCGGGCTCGGCTGCCGCTTTCCCGGCGCCCCCGACATCCGCGGCTACTGGGACCTCCTGCTGAGCGGGGAACGGCAGTTCTCCACCGTGCCGCGCGAGCGCTGGAACCACGAGACGTTCCACGAGCCCGGCAACCGGTCGGCGCCCAACGCCGCCTACACCGACCAGGTCGCGTTCCTGGCCGACGTGGACCGCTTCGACGCCGTGCACTACGGGGTGCCGCCGGCCCGCGCCCGGGCCATGGACCCGCAGCACCGGCTGATGCTCGACGTCACCCGTGAGGCCCTCGACGACGCGGGGCTGGGCCGCGGGGACTTCGACCGGGAGAACACCGGGGTCTTCTTCGGGTTGTCGGTGTCCGACTACAAGGACCTCATGACGGCCCACATGCGGGCCATTTCCCTGGCCGACGCCTCGCAGGCGGCCGACCGCCGCGAGGTGCTCGACGCCGCCAAGGAGCGGGCGGGACGGCTCGGCACCATCGAGGCCTTCACCCTGCCCGGGAGCCTGCTCAACATGGCGTCCGGCACCGTCAGCCGGCACTTCGACCTCGGCGGCCCCAGCTTCGCCGTCGACGCCGCCTGCTCCGGCTCGCTGGTCGCCCTCGACCAGGCGATGGCCCACCTGCGCCAGGGCACCTGCCGGATCGCCCTCGTCGGCGGGGTGTACCTCAACCTCACTCCCGACAGCCTGGTCGGCTTCTCCCGGCTCCGCGCGCTGTCCCCGACCGGGGTGTGCCGCCCCTTCGACGAGGAGGCCGACGGCTTCGTCCTCGGCGAGGGCGCCGGTGTCGTCGTCCTGCGGCCGCTCGCCGACGCGCTCGCGGACGGCGACCGCGTCTACGCCGTGATCAAGGGCATCGGCTCGGCCAACGACGGCGCGTCCCCCGGCCCGCTGGTTCCCACCTCCGAAGGCCAGCTGCGCGCCATGCGCCGGGCCTATGAGGACGCGGGGGTCGCCCCCTCGTCCGTGGGCTTCCTCGAGGCGCACGGCACCGGGACCGCCGCCGGCGACCGTGCCGAGGCCGAAGCGTTGCGCCGGCTGCGCACCGAGTTCCCCGACGACGACCCCGGCCTGTGCTACGTCGCCTCGGGCAAGGCCCTCATCGGGCACTCCCTGGCCGCGGCGGGCGTCGCCGGGCTGATCAAGACGGCCCTGGTCGTCCACCACCGCACGATCGTGCCGCAGCCGGCCACCACCCCCCACCCGGACCACGGCATGTCCGCCGCGGGGCTGCGCTTCGCCGACACCGCACGGCCCTTTCGCAGCTCCGGCACCCCGCTGCGCGCCGCGGTCAGCTCGTTCGGGTTCGGCGGCACGAACGTCCACGTGGTCCTGGAGGAGCAGCGGCCCGAACCCGCCGAAGCCCCCGCGGGCACCGAGGGCGGCGGCCCCCATCTCGTCCTCCTCTCGGCCGGCAGCCCCAAGCTGCTGGACCGGCACATCGGCGAGGTACTCGAAGCACTCGACACGGCGCACCGCCCCCCGTTGGCCGCCGTGGCCCACACCCTGGGCTCCCGCAAGCCGCTGACGACCCGGCTAGCCGTCGTGGCCACCGACACGGACGGGTTCCTCCGGCGCCTGCGCCACGCCCGCGAGCAGCTCCTCGCCGGCACCCGGGGCGACCTCGGCGACGGCGCCTTCGCCGCCGACGCGCCCCTGCCGGCGGCCCGGCGCCGCATCGCCTTCGTCTACCCCGGCCAGGGCAGTCAGCGACCGGGCATGATGCGGGACCTCCACGAGCGGTTCACCGGCTTCCGGTCGGCCGTCGGCGTCCTCAGCGCCGTGGCCCGGCGGGACCTCGGCTTCGACCTCGCCGACCTGCTGTACGGCGAGGCGGCGTCCCGGGGCGACGCGGAGGCGCTCAGGCAGCGGCTCGCCGCCACCGACGTGTGCCAGCCGCTGCTCGGTACCGTCCAGATCGCCGCCACCCGCGTCCTCGCCGACTGCGGCGTCGCTCCCGACCTCGCCCTCGGCCACAGCGCCGGCGAGTTCGCCGCG
This sequence comes from Streptomyces sp. ICC1, assembly GCF_003287935.1. Lineage (GTDB taxonomy): Bacteria > Actinomycetota > Actinomycetes > Streptomycetales > Streptomycetaceae > Streptomyces > Streptomyces tritrimontium. The sequence continues at coordinate 6,101,457 of NZ_CP030287.1, read as the reverse complement.
GCCGCTGCCGCCGGAGCCCTCACCCACGTGGACACCATCAGGCTGCTGGTCCACCGGGGGGCGGTCCTCCGGCGGGCCGAGAACGGCTCCGGGGGCGGGATGCTCGCCGTGCAGAGCGACCAGGAGACCTGCCGCCGGCTCGTCGAGGGCATCGAGGACGTGTGGCTCGCCTGCTTCAACCAGCCGCGGCAGGTCGTGGTCAGCGGTACGCCGCAAGGCCTCGCCGCCCTGCGGCAGGCCTGCGCCGAGGCCGGGGTCGTCACCGCGGCGCTCGACGTGTCCAACGCCTTCCACTCCCCCCGGCTGGCCTCCGCCGAGGAGAGCATGCGCTCGGGTCTCGCCACGCGCCGCATCAGCGGTCCCGTCCTGCCGTTCGTCTCCTCCGTGAACGGGGAGGTCTGCACCGACCCCGACCGGCTGCGCGCGCTCTGGGTCCGCCACGCGTCCACGCCGGTCCACTTCAGCGATGCCGTCCGCACCGCCTACGACCAGGGGGCCCGCGTCTTCCTCCAGGTGTCCGGCGGCAGCTCGCTCCTCACCTCGGTCCGCCGCAACCTGACCGGCCACGGCGACGTCCATGTCGTCCCCCTCGGCGGGGAGGCGCCCGACGGCGGGCGCGGCTTCGTACTGGCCCTGGCCCGTCTCGCGGTCCTGGGCGCCCCGGTCGATCCGCGCGCGCTGGTTCCCCAGGAGGACCGCCGTCTGCTGGACCTGCCGGTGGCGAGGCTGGACACCCAGTCGTACTGGGTGGCCGGCGGGCGCCCCGCACAGCGCGGCCCCTCCGCCGCCTCCGGCTCGGCCTCCGCTGTGTCCTGCTTCTTATACCCATCTGCCGCTGTTCTCAG